>NZ_JAGQBM010000011.1:0-68115 GCF_024345635.1 Cyanobium sp. Lug-B | reverse complement strand
GCCGTTGCCGGCTCCAGGTCGGCGGCGGTGGCTGGGGCGGCGGCTGCCGCCGAGGCGGTTGTCGCCGGCGCCGTGGTCAGCCAGGGGGCCGCCGGGCCGGTGACCGCCTGCGCGGTGAACGCCGAGCCTGCGGCCCCTGCGACCAGGAACTCCGGACCGGGGGTGCCGATGTCCGCCACGGCCGACCCCGGGGTCGGGGTGGCGCCGGTCTCATCGATCGCGCACTGCTTGAGTCCCTGCTCGGCGATCCTGGTGAGGGCAGCCTCGCCGCTCTGCTCCGCCACCGTCCCGTAGTACCCGGCGGCCGTGGCCTTGTCCCCGTAGCCGTAGAGCTGGGTATGACCCAGCAGCAGCTGGAGCCGCAGCTTCAGCCCGGTGAGCTGGGGATTGTCCGAGGGCTGCAGCTGTTGCAGCAGTTCGGCCCCATCGGCCAGCACCGTGGCCCACTTCTCCCTGGAGTAGGCCTGCTCGATCACCGCATAGCGCTGGGCGGCGTCATTGGCGCTGGTCTCGGCCATGGAGCGGGTCGGGTGAGCGGACCCACAGTGTGCTGTGATCCCAGTGCAGCTGCCATCCTCCGGGCAGATCCAGCCGGCCCGTGTCCCCCCCCCGGACCAGCCGATCCACCAGGGTTTCGAGGCTCCCCGATCCCGGCTCCCGCCCCAGGTGCCGGCGCAGCCAGTGGTGCAGCAGCCGTCGCTGGCTGGCCGGGGCCAGGCCGGCCAGGCGGCGGCGCGGCAGCCGGGCGGGGCACTCGCCCTGCCGGAGGCCCTCCAGGGCCAGGTCCAGCAGTTCCGCCTCGGCCTCGGCCTGCGCCTCCAGACGTTCCGCCTGGGCGCTGATCCGCCGACTGGCCCCGGGATGGAGGGCCTCCAGCACCGGCATCACGTCGGCCCGCAGCCGGTTGCGGGCGAAGCGCAGATCCCCGTTGCTGCTGTCCGTCCAGACGGGCAGGCCCCGCTCCCGGCAGAGCCGGCCGGTGTCGCTGCGGTCGAAGATCAGCAGCGGCCGGGCCAGCCGCAGGGGGCCGGCGGCCGGGGCCAGGGGCCGGCTGGCCCCGAGGCTGGCCAGGCCGCGCAGGTGGCTGCCGCGGGCCAGGTTGAGCAGCACGGTCTCGGCCCGGTCACTGGCGGTGTGGCCCGTCACCACATGGGTGCAGCCCCCCTGGAGGGCCGCCGCGGCCAGGCAGCCGTAGCGCCACTCCCGGGCAGCGGCCTCGCTGCCGGGGGCCGGATCGGCCCGGTCGAGCTTCAGGTCCAGTCCCTGACTCCGGGCCCACCGGGCCAGGTCCGCGGCCTGGCGTGCCGATTCTTGGCGCCAGCCGTGGTCGCCGTGCCACAGCTGCAGCCGCCAGCCGTGCAGGGGCTGGAGGTCCAGCAGCAGGGTGGTCAGGGCCATGGAGTCCTGGCCGCCGGACACGGCGACCAGCAGCGACCCCCCCGCCGGCAGCAGGGTGGGTCGCCGCAGCAGATGCCGGTGCAGGCGCGTCTGGTCGCGTCCCCAGGGGCGCGGCGTCCGGCTTGGGTCGGGTGGGAGAATCACCGTCTGCGTCTTTCCATCCGCCGATGACCCGCCTCTCCAGCCTGCCCACCGCCCTGCAGCAGGCGATCCGTCAGGGGCGGGCGCTGAAGGTCATCGCCGGCCTCGACAACTTCGACGCGGCCCGGGTGCAGCGGGTGGTCCGGGCCGCCGCCGCCGGCGGCGCCGATCTGGTGGATCTGGCCTGTGACCCCGCCCTGGTGCGCCTGGCCGTGGCGCTGGCTCCGGGGCTGCCGGTCTGCGTCTCGGCGGTGGATCCGCTCCTGTTCCCGGCGGCCGTGGAGGCCGGTGCCGCCATGGTGGAGATCGGCAACTACGACAGCTTCTATCCCCAGGGGCGGGTCTTCGGTGCCGCCGAAGTGCTCGAGCTCACCCGCCGCACCAGGGCGCTGCTGCCGGAGACGGTCCTCTCGGTCACCGTGCCCCACACCCTTCCCCTCGATGGGCAGGAGCGGCTGGCGGTGGAGCTGGTGGCCGCCGGCGCCGATCTGATCCAGACCGAGGGCGGCACCAGCGCCCGTCCCCTCAGCCCCGGCGCCCTGGGCCTGATCGAGAAGGCCGCCCCGACCCTGGCGGCGGCCCATGCCATCAGCCGGGCGGTGGCCGTGCCGGTGCTGTGCGCCTCCGGGCTCTCGGCCGTCACGGTGCCGATGGCCCTGGCCGCCGGCGCCGCCGGCGTCGGGGTCGGCTCCGCCGTCAACCGCCTCGACGATGAGCTCGCCATGGTGGCCGTGGTGCGTGCCCTGCGGGAGGCCCTGCCCCTGGCGTCGATGGTTCAAAACGAACAGACTCGGTAAGCTGATCGGGTTGCGGCACCGCTTCCCATGGGCTCGTTGACCTGGCTCCTGCAATGGCCGATCCGGGCCCTCATTCTGCTGCTGGTCGCACGACTGCCTTTGGGGGTGGAGCTGGCGAGCTTTTCGGCGGCCCTGCTGTCGGCGATCGTCATCGCCCTGCTGGGCACCCTGCTGGTGCTCCCCCTGAAGCTCCTGCTGGGACCGGTCTGGTTCGTCTCCTCGCTCGGGGGCCTGATCAGCCCGGTGTCGTTCCTGTTCAACTGGCTGATCACGATCATCCTGTTCAGCCTGGCCGCCTGGCTGATCAACGGGTTCCGGCTCCAGAACGGTCTGATCAGCGCCATCCTCGGGGCCCTGGCCTACAGCGTGCTGAGCAGCCTTGTCCTGGGCTGGATGGGTCTGGATGTGCCCCTGACCCGGGCGATGGCGGCGGCCTCCGGGGTGGGCTGATCGGTTTTCCCCGCCGGGGCGTTCCCCTCGGGTGACCGCCAGAATGGTCCGATGCCATTCCAGCTTCACGCCCCCTACGAACCGAAGGGCGACCAACCCGCCGCCATCGAAGCGATGGTGAAGGGTGTCGACGGGGGCGAACGCTTCCAGACCCTCCTCGGTGCCACCGGCACCGGCAAGACCTTCTCGATCGCCAACGTGATCGCCCGCACGGGGCGCCCCACGCTGGTGCTTGCCCACAACAAGACCCTGGCGGCCCAGCTCTGCAACGAGCTGAGGGAGTTCTTCCCCAACAATGCCGTCGAATACTTCATCTCCTACTACGACTACTACCAGCCCGAGGCCTACGTTCCCGTCTCGGACACCTACATCGCCAAGACCGCCTCGATCAACGAAGAGATCGACATGCTGCGGCACTCGGCCACCCGGTCGCTGTTCGAACGGCGCGATGTGATTGTGGTGGCCTCGATCAGCTGCATCTACGGCCTCGGCATCCCCTCGGAATACCTCAAGGCTGCTGTGAAGTTCGAGGTGGGCGACAAGCTCGATCTGCGCGGCTCCCTGCGGGGTCTGGTCAACAACCAGTATTCCCGCAACGACATTGAGATCAGCCGCGGTCGCTTCCGGGTGCGCGGCGATGTGCTGGAGATCGGTCCGGCCTACGAAGACCGGCTGGTGCGGATCGAGCTGTTCGGCGACGAGGTGGAGGCGATCCGTTACGTCGATCCCACCACCGGCGAGATCCTCCAGAGCCTGGAGTCGATCAACATCTACCCGGCCAAGCACTTCGTGACCCCCAAGGAACGGCTGCAGGGGGCGATTCAGGCGATCCGGGCCGAACTGCGCGAACGGCTGGACGTGCTCAATGGCCAGGGGCGGTTGCTGGAGGCCCAGCGCCTGGAGCAGCGCACCACCTACGACCTGGAGATGCTGGAGCAGGTGGGCTACTGCAACGGGGTGGAGAACTACGCCCGGCATCTGGCCGGCCGGGAGGCCGGCACCCCGCCCGAATGCCTGATCGACTACTTCCCCGACGACTGGCTGCTGGTGGTGGACGAGAGCCACGTCACCTGCTCCCAGCTCCAGGCCATGTACAACGGCGACCAGAGCCGCAAGCAGGTGCTGATCGAGCACGGCTTCCGGCTGCCCAGCGCCGCCGACAACCGGCCCCTCAAGGGGGACGAGTTCTGGGAGAAGGCGCGGCAGACCATCTTCGTCTCGGCCACCCCCGGCACCTGGGAACTGGCCCAGAGCCGCGGCCAGGTGGTGGAACAGGTGATCCGCCCCACCGGCGTCCTCGACCCGATCGTGGAGGTGCGCCCGTCGGAGGGCCAGGTGGACGACCTGCTCGGGGAGATCCGGGTGCGGGCCGACCGCCAGGAGCGGGTGCTGGTCACCACCCTCACCAAGCGCATGGCCGAGGACCTCACCGACTACCTGGCCGAGAACGGGGTGCGGGTGCGCTATCTGCACTCGGAGATCCATTCGATCGAGCGGATCGAGATCATCCAGGATCTGCGCAACGGGGCCTACGACGTGCTCGTGGGCGTCAACCTGCTGCGGGAGGGCCTCGACCTGCCCGAAGTGTCCCTGGTGGCGATCCTCGATGCCGACAAGGAGGGCTTCCTGCGGGCGGAGCGCTCCCTGATCCAGACCATCGGCCGGGCGGCGCGCCACATCGACGGGGTGGCCCTCCTCTACGCCGACAACCTCACCGATTCGATGGCCAAGGCGATCTCCGAGACCGAGCGCCGTCGGGTGATCCAGCACGCCTACAACGAACGCCATGGCATCACCCCCACCCCCGCCGGCAAGCGGGCGGGCAATTCCATCCTCTCCTTCCTGGAGCTGTCCCGCCGGCTCAGCGACGACCAGCTGGAGGTGGCCGCCGAGCAGGCCGAGCAGAACGAGGTGCCCCTCGATGCCCTGCCCGAGCTGATCACCCAGCTGGAGGAGAAGATGAAGGCGGCGGCCAAGAGCCTGGAGTTCGAGGAGGCGGCCAACCTGCGGGACCGGATCAAGAACCTGCGCCACAAGCTGGTGGGACGGCCCGCGGCCTAGGCCCCCCGCCGCCTTCGCGGGCCTAGAGCCCGCGGCGCTCCAGAGCTTCGGCCAGACGGTTGGCGGCGGCCGCCAGTTCGGCCTGGGGATCGGGCCCGGCATCGGCGGCCCGGGCCTCCTCCTGGCGTTTCATCGCCTCGATCGCCCGCACGATCAGGAACACCACGAAGGCGATCACCAGGAAGTTGATCAGGGCCACGATCACCGCACCGGCGGGCCAGGCGTTGATCGCCTCCACCTGAGCCGCCTTCAGGGCCGGCTCCAGCAGGCTGGTCATCACCAGGCTGACGATGGCATCCACCACCTTGCCGAAGGCACCGCCGATGACCACGGCCACGGCCAGGTCGACCACGTTGCCCTTGTTGATGAAATCCTGGAAGTCGCTCAGGAAGGAAGCGGCGGCGCGCCGGGCCATGGGAATCCTGCGTGAAGGTCGCCCTTTCCTACTTCACGGCTGGAGGTCCCCGTTGGCGTCCTCCGGACCATCGGTCCGCTGATGGAAGGCGATCAGGGCTTCGGCGGAGATTGGAGGGGACAGGTGGAAGCCCTGGACGGCCTGGACCCCCGCCTGCCTCAGCACCTGGAGTTGCTGGTCCGTCTCGACCCCTTCGGCGATGACCATCAGCCGGGACGAGCGGATCAGGGCGGTGAGTCCCTCCAGCCACTCCGGATTGGGCGTCTCCGGGGTGATCATGGCCACCATCGTGCGATCCACCTTGATGATGTCGAAAGGACAACGGCTGAGGATGGCGAGATTGGCGCCCCGCAGCAGGCTGACGTCATCGAGCGCCATCTTGATGCCCAGTTGCTGGGCCTGGAACATGCCGGCCAGGCCCAGGGCATCAGGAAGCCCCCGCTCGGTGACTTCCAGGATCAGCTGGGGAATCATGTCAACCAGGCCGGCCTTCATCGCGGCGTAATAGACCCCGCCCCGTCCGGTGATCTCCGGTGGAACGTTGAGACTGAGATGCACGTCGGGATGGCGCCGCAACCAGTCCTTGAGTTCGGCCGCCGCGGTCTCGATCACCCAGTAGGTGAGCACACCCGAGGCGGGGGTGGACTCCAGGGACGGGATGAACTCCCCGGGCATGACCAGAGAGCCATCGGCCCGCCGCCAGCGGATCAGGGCTTCGGCTCCGATGCAGCGGAGATCCGGGAGGGACAGGATGGGCAGATACTCCAGAAAGAACTCACCCTTCGCCAGGCCCTCGGCGATCTCCTCGGGTCGGTTCATGGGAATTGACGGCCCATGTGAATGGAGAGGGTTCCAGGGAGATCGAACGCTAATCCAGACGTCAGGACGCCCCGAACTTCAGGGCGCTCCGATCGGTTCCAGGCGCAGCAGCTGGCCATCACCGGCCCCGTCGGTGAGCACGTACAGGTAGCCGTCCGGGCCCTGGCGCACGTCCCGCACCCGGGCGCCGATGGGAATCTCCTGCTGGGGTGTCACCGATCCCGCTGGATCCAGGCGCAGCCGATGCACCTGCCGGGACACCAGTCCGCCGGCGAAGAGATCACCGCGCCAGCCTGGAAAGCGATCGCCGTCGTAGACCGCCAGGCCGGAGGGGGCGATGGCGGGCGTCCAGACGAGGACCGGATCCCGCAGGCCCGGGGCGCTGGTGGCCGGTGCGATCGGCGGGCCGAAGTACTCGCGGCTGTGCGTCACCCGCGGCCAGCCGTAGTTCACGCTGGCCTCGATCCGGTTGAGCTCGTCGCCATCGCGGGCGCCGTGCTCACTTGCCCAGACCCGGCCCGTGCGGGGATCGAGGGCCATTCCCTGGATATTGCGGTGCCCGAGACTCCACAGCCCCGGCAGCGCGCCGGGCTGGCCGGCGAAGGGATTGCCCCGGGCCGGGGTGCCGTCGTCGTTGAGGCGCAGCACCTTGCCCAGGGCGCTGAGCGGGTTCTGGGCCTGGGTGCGGATCAGCTGCCCCTCCAGTTCGATCGGGGGATTGCCCCCGTCTCCGATCGCCAGCAGCAGGGTGCGATCCGGGAGCCAGAGCAGGCGGGAGCCGAAGTGCTGGGCGCCGCTCTTGCGCTGCGGCACCGCGTACAGCACCCGCAGATCGCTGAGGGCACGGCCGTCGAAGCGGGCCCGGGCCAGCCGGGTGTGGTTGGCGTCGGCGCTACCGGCCGCATAGGTGAGATAGATCCAGCGGTTGGTGGCGAAGTCGGGATGGACGGCCACATCCAGCAGGCCCCCCTGGCCGGCGGCCAGCACTTCCGGCACGCCGCGGATCGGCTCGGCCTGCAGCACGCCGCCCCGCACCAGGCGCAGCCGGCCTGGCCGCTCCGTGATCAGCAGGTCGCCCCCCGGCAGCCAGGCCACGGCCCAGGGGTGCTCGAGGCCACCCACCACCGGCACGCTGCGCACCGGGGCGGAGACGGCCGCGCCCTGGCAGCTGCCCAGGACCGGCAGCAGGAGAACACCGGCCAGCCAGTTCAGGAATGGTGGAGGGCGACGGGCCATGGCTGGGGGGACAGCTCCAGAAGCACCAGGTCGCGCAGGTCGTGGAGCAGGGAGAGTTCGGCGCCGCTGAGCTGACGCGGGCGGGTGTCGATCAGACACAGTGTGCCCAGACAGGTGCCGTCGTCGAGGATCAGGGGCGAGCCCGCATAGAAGCGGATCCGGGGCTCCCCCAGCACCAGGGGATTCTCCGCGAAGCGCTCGTCGAGCCAGGTGTCCGCCACCAGCAGGTCCGACCGCTGGCTGATGGCATGGGCACAGAAGGCCAGGTCGCGGGAGGTCTGGCAGGTGGCCAGGCCATGGCTGGACTTGAACCACTGCCGCTCGGCATCGATCAGGCTGATCAGGGCGATCGGCACATCGAAGGCGGCGGCAGCGATCCGGGTCAGCCGGTCAAAGCGTTCCTCCCGCTCCGTGTCCAGCAGGCCCAGCTCCGCCAGCCGCCGCAGGCGCCCTTCCTCGTCCTGGGGGGGGCGGGCCCGCTCCCAGCGGCAGGGGGTGCGCAGGCTCCAGGCCCGGAGCCGGGCACGCAGGTAGCTCTCGGAGACCGGCAGCACCAGCCACTCGCTGACCAGGGGGTCGTCGTGGCGGGCCTGCTCCTCCACGGCCGCCAGCATCACCACCGGGATCTCGGCTGCCGCCGTGGCCGGGGTCTCCCGCAGCCTGCGGACCAGGGCGGGGCCATCGCGGACGGGGAGCGCCTGCTCCAGCAGCAGCAGGGAGGCTCCTTCGCGCTCGAGACGCTGCCGCAGATCGGCTTCGCCGCCGCAGACATGGAAGGGCAGGCCCTCCAGACGCAGGGCGGTGATGAGGGCCGCCTCCAGATCGCGGTCCGTCACCCAGACCAGGGCCGGAGGCCCGCCGGAATCGTCGCTGAGGGCCCCGGTGGCGGGGTCGTTCCCCGCTTCGGCCGGCGGGGCGCCGCCGGCCTCCGGGGTGTGGGCAGTGGTGTGCAGCAGCAGGCCCTCCGCAGCCGCCAGCACCTCCAGGGGGCTGCCCCGCGCGGCCAGATCGGCGCGCACACCGGCCAGGATCAGGTCGATGGTCGCGTCGTTGCGCAGGGGGTCGTGGTGGGTGAGCGCCAGCCGGGCCACCCCGGCCTCCTCGCAGAGGCGCACGGCGTACTCCACCGAGCTGTGGCCCCAGCCGAGCTTGGCCGGGAACTCCAGGGCGGTGTACTGGGCGTCGTGGATCACCAGGTCGGCCCCCTCGATGAACGCGGCGTAGTGCAGGTCCTGGCCGGAGAGCGGACCGAGGCCGCTGGCCAGGGCGGGGTCGTGGGGTTCGTGGTCGCAGCAGTAGATGACCGTGGCCCCGTCCGCCTGCAGCCGGTAGGCCAGGGTGAGGGCGGGATGGTTGAGCAGATGGGTCGTGATCGTCACATCCCCGATCCGGAACGTGCCCTCGTGCAGGTCGTGGTAGCGGATCGTGGCGGCGAACTGCTCGAGGGTGACGGGGAAGTAGGCGTGCTGCATCTGGCCGGAGAGCACGCTGCGCAGGCTTCCCGAGAGGCCGCTCGGCCCGAAGACATCCCAGGTGTGGCCAGGGGCGAAGAAGGGGGCGAAGAAGGGAAAGCCCTGGATGTGGTCCCAGTGGGTGTGGCTGATCAGCAGCGACCCCTCCACGCCGTCGGGACGCTCCTGCATCAGGGCCTGGCCCAGGCCGTGGGCACCGGTGCCGCAGTCGATCACCAGCAGGGTGCCGGCATCGGAGCGGACCTCCACGCAGGAGGTGTTGCCACCGAAGCGGAAGGTGTCCGGGCCGGGCTTGGCGATCGAACCGCGGGTTCCCCAGAACCGAACCAACATGTCCCGTTCCTGGCGGGGCCCCAAGACTAGGAAGCCGCGGTCAGGCTGGCGCTTCCGTCCCCTCGGCCGCGTGCCGCTCGGCGCCGCCGAGGCCGAAGGCCTGGTGCACCGCCTGCAGGGCGCGCACGCCATCGGCCTCCGCCACCACGCAGCTGGTGCGGATCTCGCTGGTGGCGATCAGGGAGATGTTGATGCCCGCGTCGGCCAGGGAACGGAACATCCGTGCCGCCGTGCCGGCGGTGCAGGCCATCCCGGCCCCCACGGCGCTGACCCTGGCGATGGCGGGGCCCTCCTCGAAGCCGGCGCCGTCCCACTGGCGCAGGATCGGGGCCAGGGCCCGCTCCGCCGCCGGCCGGTCGTCGCGCCGCAGGGTGAAGCTCATGTCGCGCCGCCGGTCCTCGGGGCCGCCGTGGGTGCGCTCCGACTGCACGATGGCGTCGAGGCTGATGCCCGCATCGGCCAGGGCCCGGCAGATGGCCGCGGCGACCCCCGGCCGGTCGGGTACCCGCCGCACCGACACCTGCACCTGGTCGCGGTCGAGGGCCACCCCCCGCACCGCCGGGTCCCCGAGGTGGCAGGGGGGCGGATCGTGGCGCAGCTGCTGGTCGGAGAGCTCGAAGGCCTCGCCGGCGGCCCGCAGGGCCCGGGCCCCCAGCTGGCCATCCACCACGCAGCTCACCTTCACCTCGCTGGTGGCGATCAGGCGCAGGTTGATGCCGAGGCGGGCCATGGTGTCGAACAGCCGGGCCGCCACCCCAGGGCGACCGAGGATGCCGGCCCCGGCGATGCTGAGCTTGGCCATGCCCGCCTCGGCCGAGAGCTGGGCCCCATCGGCCCCCATCGCCGCCAGCACCTCCTGGCACACCTGGCGGGCACGCTCCATTTCCGTCGCCGCCAGGGTGAAGGCGATGTCGTTGCTGGCGCCCTCGTGGATCGCCTGGACGATCAGGTCGACGTTGAGGCCGGCGGCGCCGAGGGCCTCGAACAGGGTGGCGGCCACCCCCGGCCGGTCGGGCACGTGGGAGAGGGCCAGCACCGCCTGGTCGGCCTCGAGCTCCGCCCCGTCCACGGGCCGCCCCAGCTCCAGCCCCTCACTGCCGATCGGGCGGGCCGGACCGCTGGTGAGCCGGGTGCCGGGTGCCTGGCTCCAGCTGGAGCGCACCGTCAGGGGCACCCCGTAGTTGCGGGCGATCTCCACGGCCCGGGGGTGGAGCACCGCGGCCCCGAGGCTCGCCAGCTCCAGCATCTCGTCGCAGCTGACGCTGTCCATCAGCTGGGCATCGCTCACCTTGCGGGGGTCGGTGGTGAGCACCCCGGGCACGTCGGTGTAGATCTCGCAGCCGTCGGCGCCGAGGGCGGCCGCCAGCGCCACCGCGGAGGTGTCGGAGCCGCCCCGGCCCAGGGTGGTGATCTCCGGGGTGCCGGCATGGCCGCTGCTGGTGCCCTGGAAGCCGGCCACCACCACCACGTGGCCGTCCTCCAGCAGGCGGCGCAGTCGCTCGGTGCGCACCTCCAGGATCCGGGCCCGGCCATGGGCCGATTCGGTGATGATCCCTGCCTGGGTGCCGGTCATCGAGACGGCGGGCACGCCTTCGGCATGGAGGGCCATCGACAGCAGGGCGATCGACACCTGCTCGCCCGTGGCCAGCAGCATGTCCATCTCGCGGCGGGGCGGATCGCTGCAGAGGCTGGCGGCCATGCCGGTCAGCTGGTCGGTGGTGTGGCCCATGGCCGACACGACGATCACCAGCTCGTGGCCCTCCTCGCGGCTCGCGGCGATGCGGCGGGCCACCGCCCGGATCCGCTCGGTGTCCGCCACCGAGGTCCCCCCGAACTTCTGAATCAGCAGGGCCATGGGCTCGTCGCTGGCGCGTCGGGCCCGATTATCGACGCGGGCCGCTCCCGGGCTGCGCCAGGGCGGCCAGCAGGAACCCGTCCCGGAAGGCGTCACCGGGGTCGGCACCGCGCTTGAGGGCCGCCTCCACATCGAGCAGGCGGCGCAGCAGGGCCAGCAGCTGGTCGGGGCTGCGGCCGCGGATCTGCTTGCGCATCACGTAGATCCGCTTGGGATTGCCGATCCCTGCGGCCTTGGCGATCACGGCCACGTCCTGCTCGCCGCTGCGCTCCAGCAGGCACACCCACAGCCAGCCCCGGATCTGACTGGCCAGGGCCGCCACGATGCGCAGGGCGGGCTCGCCCACCTCCAGCAGGGCCTCCACCAGGGCGATGGCCTCGGCGGGGTGCTGGGCCAGCAGGGCATCGCCCACGGCCAGGCTGCTGGTCACCTGGCCGCCGATCAGGGCGGCCACCGCCTCGGCCGTGATCGGGCCACCACCACCGCCGCCACTGCCACCACCGCCGCCACCGCCGGCATGAAGGGCCAGCTTCTCCAGCTCGCTGGCCAGTCGCATCCCGTCGCTTCCGATCGCCTCGGCCAGGGCCTCGGCCGCCGCCGGTGCCAGGGTCAGGCCCCGGTCCCGGGCGGCGCTCTGCACCCGCTCGATCTGCCCGGCTCCATCCCAGATCGGCGGCAGGGTGAAGGATTGCTCTTCGGCCAGGGTCCGCAGACGCTTGGTGGTGCGCAGCCGGGCGTCCGGTTTGCCTTCACTGACCAGGAACAGGTGGCCGTCGGGGGGGATCAGCTCGACGGCGGCCTCCAGCTGGGCGGCCAGCTCCGCCGGGCAGGCCTGGCAGAAGGGACTGCGCTGCAGCACCACCACCCGGGCCCCGGCGCCGAAGGGGGGGGTGCGGGCCTCCTCGAGGGCCCGGGCCGCCTGGCCGGCATCGGCCCCGTCCAGGCGGCTGAGGTTGATCGCGGCCCAGGTGGGATCCACCAGGGCCTCGATCTGCGCCGCCAGGGCCCGCTGCCGGGCGGCCTCGTCGTCGCCCCAGTAGAGGTGAATGGGCATCAGGGAAGAGGCGGTCGCGCCGGCACCGGCAGGGAGGCGAGCAGGCGGGGGTCCCGGCTGATCATCGCCGTGGCGCCGCCATGCAGGGCCGAGGCCAGCTCCAGGGCGCCATCGGGCCCCAGGGCCGGCCCGCTGCCGGGCCGCTGCAGGCGCGCCGCCGCCAGGGCCACCTGGGGGGTGAGGCTCACCAGGGTCCAGGCCGCAGGATCACTGAACACGGCTTCGTAGCGGGCCGCCAGGGCTTCGTCCCCCTGGAGCAGGGGCCCCTCCACCAGCGTCCTCAGGGTGGCCATGCTCAGGACCCCGCGCCAGTGGCCAGCGGCGATCGCGGCGATCAGGGGCTCGTGCCGGCGGCTTGAGGCGTCCCCGCGCAGCCAGGGAATCAGCACCGTGGCGTCGATGGCCACGGCCGACCCGAGGACCAGGGTGGCGCCGCCGTCCAAGGGCTCGATGGGCCCGCCGCTGCCGGCGGGGGGCGGCCGGTGGTCCGGCCAGCAGTCGCGGCCGCTGCCCTGGAGGGCGAGCAGGGCCTGGCGCTGGCCACGGTGGCGTCGCCACAGGGGGACCAGGGCAGCCACCGCGTGGCCATGGCGTGCGATCAGGGTCTCCTCGCCGTCGCGGGCCCGATCGAGCAGTTCGGGGAAACGCTTCCTGGCCTCGAGCACGCCGAGGGTGTGCATGGGTCGCGGGGCCGATATCGGAATCTGTACACAATGTACAGGACTCGGATTCGGTGGAGAACGACTGCCCCTGTCCTTGCCCCTTCGCCTGGCTCTGTTCCGGCTCCTGGGCCCCTCTCCCGGCCCCGGCAAGGGCCAAGCCCATCGGCATGGCTGAGGTCACGCCCCTGCGGCGCCCCGCCCCTACCGGCGCCTCCCGTAGCCTCGCCGTCTCCCCTTCCGGGCTGCAGGCCGCGCCGGGCGCCGGGGGAGGTTCTGCACCCCGGGGCGCCTCAGGCGATGGACAGCTTCGATTCTTCCGGCTCCGCGGCCTCCCTCGACCATCCGATCTTCCGGGAGAGCGTGCGCCGTATCCGCGGCTGGCTGGGGCCCACCGGCCTGGAGGGGGTGGAGCAGGAGGTTCTCGAACGCCTGGTGCACAGCAGCGGCGACCTGGCCCTGGCGCCGGATCTGCGTATGGGTCCGGGGGCCTGCGCTGCCGGCCTCCAAGCCCTGGCGGCCGGTGTGCCGATCCTCACCGACACGGCCATGGCCGCGGCGGCCGTGGCCCCCATGGCCCGGCGCACCTTCGCCAATCCGGTGCTTTCGGTGCTGGCCTGGGCGCCGTCGGTGGCACCTTTTGGCGGCACCCGGGCGGCGGCGGGCATGGAGCGGGCGCTGGTGGAGCACCCCGGAGCGGTGGTGCTGGTGGGCAGCGCCCCCACGGCCCTGGAGCGGCTGCTGGAGCTGGTGGAGGCCGGAACGGTCGCCGCGCCGGCCCTGGTGATCGGCATGCCGGTGGGGTTCGTGGGGGTGGCCGAGAGCAAGCGCCATCTCGCCGCCAGCACCCTCCCCCAGATCCGCCTGGAGGGCAGCAAGGGCGGCGCCGGCCTGGTGGGTGCCGCCGCCAACGCCCTGCTGCGGCGGGCTTGGCTGGATCAGGCCGCTCTGGATCCGCCGCCCTGAAGCCCCACCGCCACATGGCTGTTGGCCTCGATGCGGCCCAGCACCTGGCGGGCCCGCAGCACCACCGAGGCGGGAACCCCCGCCAGCCGGGCG
Organism: Cyanobium sp. Lug-B; assembly: GCF_024345635.1. Lineage (NCBI taxonomy): Bacteria > Bacillati > Cyanobacteriota > Cyanophyceae > Synechococcales > Prochlorococcaceae > Cyanobium > Cyanobium sp. Lug-B. The sequence goes on along the minus strand of NZ_JAGQBM010000011.1, from coordinate 54,366 downwards.
GCCTCGATGCCGTAGCTGCGGCTGGCGCCCCCCCGGCAGACCCGGTGCAGGAACACCAGGTCGTTGCCGGTCTCCTCCACCAGCACCTGGGCGTTGCCCACGTTGGGCAGCAGCTCGGCGAGCTCGTTGAGCTCGTGGTAGTGGGTGGCGAAGATCGTGCGGGCGCCGATGCCCTCGGCCAGGTGCTCGGCCACGGCCCAGGCGATCGAGAGGCCGTCGAAGGTGGCCGTGCCCCGGCCGATCTCATCGAGCAGCACCAGGGACCGGGGGCTGGCGTGGTGAAGGATGTTGGCGGTCTCGGCCATCTCCACCATGAAGGTGGACTGGCCGCTGGCCAGGTCGTCCACCGCCCCCACCCGGGTGAAGATGCGGTCGGCGATGCCCAGTCGGGCAGAGCGGGCCGGGATCCAGCTGCCGATCTGGGCCATCAGCTGCAGCAGGCCGCTCTGGCGCAGATAGCAGCTCTTGCCGCTGGCATTGGGGCCGGTGAGGACGATCAGGTCCGGCGCCGGGGCGCCGTCGGGGCCGGGGGCCGCCAGGTGCAGGTCGTTGGCGGTGAAGGAGGCGTCGACCAGCAGCTGTTCCACCACCGGATGGCGACCCGCCTCGATCACCAGCTCGCGCCCCTCGCTGAGCTCGGGCCGGCAGTAGCCGCCGGTGGCCGCCACCTCCGCCAGGGAGGCCAGGGCATCGAGTTCCGCCACCCGCCGGGCGGCCGCCCGCACGGGGCCCGCCGCCTCCCCCACCCGGCGGCGCAGCTCGCAGAACAGCTCGTACTCCCGCTGGCAGGCCCGGGCCCGCAGCTGCAGGATCCGGCCTTCGCGGCCCTTGAGCTCCGGGGTGACGAAGCGTTCCTCGTTGGCCAGGGTCTGGCGGCGGATCCAGTGGTCCGGAACGGCGGCGGCCCGGGCGCGGCTCACCGCCAGGAAGTAGCCGAAGGTGCGGTGGTACTGGAGGCGCAGGTTGGGGTTGCCGCTGGCCCGCCGCTCGATCGCCTCCTGCCGGGAGAGCCAGGCCTCCTGGTCGTCGAGCTGGTTGCGCAGGCCGTCGAGCACCGGATCGACCCCGTCGTGGAGCAGCCCCCCCTCGCTCAGTGACAGGGGCGGCGTGTCGATGAGGTGGTGGCGCACCTCCTCGGCCAGGGCGGCCAGTTCGGGCCAGGGACCCTTGAGGGCCGCCAGGGGACCGCTGCGGCAGGACGCCACCAGGGCCGCCAGGCGGGGCAGCCGCTCGAGGCCATCGGCCAGGGACACCAGGTCGCGGGCGGAGGCGCTGCCGGCGCCGGCCCGGCCCGCCAGCCGCTCCAGATCCCCCATGGGTCGCAGCAGCCGGCGCAGGCCCAGCCGCAGGGGCCGCTGCTCCACCAGCTCGCTCACCGCCTCCTGCCGCTCCAGGATCGCGGCGCGGTCCACCAGGGGGGCCTCGATCCAGCGGCGCAGGCAGCGGCCGCCCATGGCGGTGGCGGTGCGGTCGAGGGCCCAGAGCAGGGAGCCCTGCAGGGCGCCGCCCAGCTGGGTGCGGGTGAGCTCCAGGTTGCGGCGGGTCTGGGCGTCGAGCACCAGCTGGTCGCCGGCGTGCCAGAGCCGGGGCATCTCCAGCGGGATGGTCGCGGCGGCCTCCGTCGCTGTCGCCGGGGCGGGTTCGGGCGCCGGCTGAGTCGTGTCCAGGTAGGCCAGCAGGCCCCCGGCGGCCCGCAGCGCCAGGGGTGCCTCCCCCAGCCCCAGGCCATCGAGGCTGGCCAGGCGGAAGCGGCGGCGCAGCAGGGCGGCGGCTTCGGTGGGGTCGAAGGGGGTGCGGGCCAGGGCGGTGAGCCTCAGCCCCTCGGGACACCAGGGCGGCGCCTCCTCCGGGCCGGGCCACACCACCTCGGCGGGCTCCAGCTGCAGCAGCTCCTGGTGCAGGCTGCCGCTGCCCGTGCGCTCGGTCACCCGGAACTCGCCGGTGCTGACGTCGGCGACCGCCAGGCCCCAGCGGCCGGCGTGGCTGCCGTCGCCATCGAGGACCACGGCGCAGAGCCAGTTGTTGCGGCGGGCCGCCAGCATGCCCTCCTCCAGCACCGTGCCGGGGGTCAGCACCCGGGTGATGCCACGGCGCAGCAGGGCCCCCTTGGCGGGGGTCGCCTCCAGCTGGTCGCAGAGGGCCACGCTGAGGCCGCGGCGCACCAGGTCGGCGCAGTAGCGCTCGGCGGCGTGGTGGGGGATGCCCGCCATCGGCACCCGGCCCAGGGCCTTGCCGGCGTCCTTGCCGGTGAGGGTGAGCTCCAGCAGGCGCGAGAGCAGGATCGCGTCCTCGAAGAAGAACTCGTAGAAGTCGCCGAGGCGGTAGAGCAGCACCCGGTCCGGGTGGGCCGCCTTCAGCTCCACGTAGTGGCGCAGCACCGGGGTGAGCGCCGCCGGGTCCACCAGGGAATGGTGGTGCCAGCGGGGCAGGTCGCCATCGGGCTCCGCCCCGGCGGCGCCCGGCGCCGCCGGGGCGCCGTTGTGGTCGCCACCGCTCGGGTCACCGGCCTGCTCGCCGTCGGACTCGGGGGCGGAGGCGGCCGGGGCCGACGCAGGCCGCTGGCGGCGGGGGCGGGGCCGGGCGCTGGCATCGGCCAGCAGGGCCTGGTCGTCCGGGGCGCCCTCGTCGGCATCTGACGCCGACACCGACGCCGGCAAGGGAGAGGCCACCGGCTCGGGTGCGCCCCCGAACAGGTCCCCCTGGAGGGCCGGATCGTCCGCGAGCGAGAGCTGCTGCTGGACTTCCCTGGCCATGGGTGCGCCGTCAGGAGCGTCCCGATCGTAGGGGGACCGGGCCGGGGGGCTGGCCGGGTCGGCCCTGGTGCTGCTCAACTGGAGCATGAGCTTGTTCGTGGTCTGACCCCTTGACGGTTTTCGAAGGTCGCTTCACCGATGTCGCCGGTCTGCGGATCGGTCTGGTGATCGCCCGCTTCAACGATCTGGTGACCGGCAAGCTGCTCAGCGGCTGCCTGGATTCCCTCTCCCGCCACGGCATCGACGTCAGCCCCGAGAGCACCCAGCTCGACGTGGCCTGGGTGCCGGGCAGCTTCGAGATCCCCCTGGTGGCCCAGCGGCTCGCCGCCAGCGGCCGCTACCAGGTGGTCATCACGCTGGGGGCCGTGATCCGGGGCGACACCCCCCACTTCGATGTGGTGGTGGCCGAGGTGAGCAAAGGCGTGGCCGCCGTGGCCCGCGACACCGGTGTGCCGGTGATCTTCGGGGTGCTCACCACCGACACCCTGCAGCAGGCGCTGGAGCGGGCCGGCATCAAGAGCAACCTGGGCTGGAGCTACGGCCTCCAGGCCCTGGAGATGGGCAGCCTGATGGCTGCGCTGCCGCAGCCGACGCCATGAACCGCAAGGGACTGATCCTGGCGGGGGGCAGCGGCACGCGCCTGGCCCCCCTCACCACCGCCGTCAGCAAGCAGCTGGTGCCGGTGTACGACAAGCCGATGATCTACTACCCGCTCAGCACCCTGATGCTGGCGGGCATCCGCGAGGTGCTGGTGATCACCACCCCCACCGACCAGCCGGCCTTCGAGCGGTTGCTGGGGGACGGATCCGGCTGGGGCATGGAGATCCGCTATGCGGTGCAGCCGAGCCCTGATGGGCTGGCCCAGGCGTTCCTGATCGGCGCCGAGTTCCTCGACGGCGCACCGGCGGCTCTGGTGCTCGGGGACAACCTGTTCCACGGCCACGACCTGATCCCCCAGCTGCAGGGGGCCAACGGCGAGCGGCCCGGGGCCACGGTGTTCGCCTACCCGGTGAGCGATCCGGAGCGCTACGGGGTGGTGGAGTTCAGCGGCGATGGCCGGGTGCTGAGCATCGAGGAGAAGCCGCCCCAGCCGCGCAGCCGCTATGCGGTCACGGGCCTGTACTTCTACGACCACACCGTGGTGGAGCGGGCCCGCCAGGTGCGTCCCTCGCCGCGGGGCGAGCTGGAGATCACCGACCTCAACCAGCTCTACCTCGATGAAGGCCTGCTGCGGGTGGAGCTGATGGGCCGCGGCATGGCCTGGCTCGACACCGGCACCCCCGATTCCCTGCACGAGGCCGCCAGCTACATCCGCACCCTCGAGAAGCGCCAGGGCCTCAAGGTGGGCTGCCCGGAGGAGGTGGCCTGGCGCCTGGGCTGGATCGACCACGGCCAGCTGGAGCGGCTGGCCCTGCCCCTGAAGAAATCCGGCTATGGCGACTACCTGCTGCGCCTGCTGCAGGAGGCCGCCAGCGACCACCAGGCCCTGGAGCCCCAACGATGAACGTTCAGTTCCTGGCCATCGACGGCCCCCTGCTGCTCACCCCGGCGGTCTACGCCGATGAGCGGGGCTGGTTCAGCGAGAGCTGGAACCGGCGCCGCTTCGCCGAGGCCCTCGGACGGGAGGACGCCGATGCCCCCGAGTTCGTGCAGGACAACCATTCACGCTCCGTGCAGGGGGTGCTGCGGGGCCTGCATTTCCAGCGGGCGCCGCACCCCCAGGGCAAGCTCGTGCGCTGCACCGTCGGGGAGGTGTTCGATGTGGCCGTCGACCTGCGCCGGGACTCCCCGACCCTGGGCCAGTGGGTGGGCGAGCGGCTCAGCGCCGAGAACCAGTACCAGCTCTGGGTGCCGGTGGGCTTTGCGCACGGCTTCCTGACCCTGAGCGCAGTGGCGGAGGTGCAGTACAAGACCGCCGGCTACTGGAGCCGGGAGTGCGAGCGCTCCCTGGCCTGGAACGACCCGGCCATCGGCATCGACTGGCCCCTGGGGGAGCTGCCGGCGCCCCACCAGCCCCTGCTGGCCCCCAAGGACGCCGCCGCCCCCGGTCTGGGGGCCCTGGCGGCCGCCGGGGATCTGTTCGCGCCCGACAACGTGTGAAGGATGGCTCCGGCGGCGGGCAGGGCCCCGCGCTGCATGGCAGGATCGCCCACGCTGCCTGATCCGGCCCCGAGCCTTCCTGCCCCATGCAGATCCTCAACACCCTCACCGTTCTGGCCCTGGTGGTGATGTCCTTCGCCCTGATCGTGGCGGTGCCGGTGCTCTACGCGAGCACCGAGGACAGCGGCCGCTCCAACCGCCTGATCCTGATCGGCGGTGCCGCCTGGGTGGCCCTGGTGCTGGTCAACTGGGGCATGAGCCTGCTGGTGGTCTGAGGCTGGGCGGTCTCCAACAGAGCCTCTGGGACTGTTGCTGGATTGGCTAAAGGTATCGGCGTCGACTCCTTGCAGTTTCGCAATCGGTGGCCAATTGACGCAACAATCTCTTGTTTAGCCGGCTTGCATCAGTTGGCGGCACAGTAAGGACAAGTTGGTTGAAGCCACCAGCTCCTTGATCTTGCAACGGCTCTTGATCATGCACCGTAGCCGGGTGTTCAAGATGCCGAACAGCTGCTTGATGGCCCGGAAGGGGTGCTCCTCTTTGGCCTGATTTGAGCCTTGGCCATCTCAATGAAACTGTCCACCCAGCCATCTGGGTAGTGCTCGACGTTTGCCGGGTCCCATGGCAATCCCGACCTTGATGCTCATCCCCTCCAACTCCTCCCGCTGATCCATGCTGTGGTAGCCAGCGTCCGCGTACACCAACGCTGATGCGCCGTGAAGCAGGTGGCGACTGGGGTCAGATCATGCACGTTGGCTGAGGCCAGCGGGTAGGCGAGGGCCCGCGCTTGCTGCTGCTCTTGGGTGATACGAATCGATCAGATCAATCAACGCCTGCGAAACCACCACAGGGCTGATTGGAGCTGACCAGCTGGGAACTCAAAGCTGGCTTTGGTCTTCTGCAGCACCTGCACCAGGGCGGGTGGCCGGGAAGAATCGGCAGGCCTGGGTCCTGCCCACGGAGGGCATAGAAGAACGGACTGGCCGGGGCTCCAGCCTGTCGTACCCAATGGCTGCGAAAGGCGAGCGAGTTTTGGTTGTTTGGTCAGCAGCGGCAGGGCGGCTTCCGCCGGCCAATTGCGGGGCACTGCGGAGCAGCTGGACATCGGAGGCCAGCAGGTGTTGGGGAACCACGACCTCAGGCAGGGCAGTGCGGCGGCACCCGAAAGCGCTGCTGCCAGGAAGGCGAGCACCAGCTCAAACAACGCCACCAGCACTGCGACGTGAAGGGTCTCGATCAGAACGATGTGGTGGTGGATGGCGAATCGCTACAGATCCCCCAGCCTCTCAGGATGCCCAGCACTGCGGGATGCAGAAGATGTAATAGAGTTGAAAATCAGTGCCTAGCGCGATCCGGGCATCAGGAGTCGGCTTGCGCTAGCTGATTAGGTCGAGATCGGTTGAGGCGTTAGGGCTTTCAGGCGCAGGGTTGAGGCCTTTCCGCCGACCTCAACCCATCCTGAAACCCAGGCAAGAGCCCATCGGATTGACTTTCAATCAGTCCTCGCCTGACGGGGATCTCGGGTCTGACATGATGGTTAAGGCGCTGACGTGGCACCGCAGCTCAGCTCGTGCTCGCAGCCCTCGACTACGGGATTGTTGTGACTAAGCCAAGCTCCTCTGCCGACCCCAGCCCTCGCAGCCGGCGCCGATCCCGCAACCGAGAGCTGTTCTGCCCTGCCCATCCCGATCATTTGCTGGCCGGGGGCGGCAAACGCTATTTCCTGCACTTGCTCAGCGCCGAGGAGCTCACCCAGAGGGGCATTCAAGCCGCCAAGGCCAAACTGCTGATCAACGCCTACCCCGTCTTCACGCTCAGCGACGAGTGGCTGGAGGAGCTGTTCTGCTCCCAGTGCGGACTGGCTCGATGGTGCCATGTGGTGCGCCATAACCGGGTGCAGCACACGGTGCGCTGGGCGCCGCGTGAGCTGTGGGAGCAGGTGGCCCATGTTGATCCTCTACAGGCCAATCCAAGCGTGAGCGACTACAGCCGGCGTGAGGCCCGGCGCGCCAACAGCAACACGCGTTATTGGGACCCTTAAGACGCAAGCACTTTTCCCTTGATCAAACATTTCAGCCGCCGGTCGTCCATTCCCTTCCACTCCAGCTTCCGCAGCCTCATCACCGGCGGCATTGGCTGCTTCGACCACCGGTGCATGCACAGCACCGAATGCGCTCTCCAAGACGACCAGCGGATACTGCGACCTGAGAACTGGTGAGTGGCCTTTTCCAGAGATGAACAGATTGATTTCATCACGTGGGGCGGCGACATGCACGACAGGCCCCTGGGCGATGATCCGCTCCTGTTCAGGGCTCTGTACAGCCTGTACGGTCTTGCGGCGGCGTTCCTGGGCGCGCTTCCCTCTGAACCGTCCAGTCGCCCAGCCGGAACGCCCATCAGGCCGTCGGCTTTCATAGACGCTCCGCCCCTCTGATTCCCTAACGAGCCGCAGCCTCACCCCCATTTGCCCCTGATGCCCACCACCCGCGCCCGCCGCACCACCAGCAGCCGCGACCCCGCCAACCAATGGCTGGTGCTCGAGCCCAACCGGATCGAGAAGCAATACTGGAAAGACCTTTGGCGCTACCGGGAGTTGTTCGCAATCCTGGCCTGGCGCGACATCACCGTGCGCTACAAGCAGACCTTCATCGGTGTTGCCTGGGCGTTGATCCGCCCATTACTCACGATGGTGGTATTCACGGTGATCTTTGGCCGGCTGGCCAGGTTGCCCACCGAGGGGGATGCCCCCTATGCGTTGCTGGTGTTTGCCGGCATTCTGCCCTGGCAGTTCTTCAGCAGTGCCCTGAGCAGCTGCTCCGAGAGCCTGGTTTCCAATGCAAACTTGCTTACCAAGGTGTATTTCCCACGGCTGATTGTGCCGGTGGCTGTGGTGATCACTAGTTTTGTTGATTTCCTGATTTCGTTTGGCATCCTGGCGGGACTGATGTTGTGGTTTCAGTGGTGGCCCAGCTGGCGGCTGCTCACCTTGCCGCTGTGGGTGGCCGTGGCTTTCGCGGCCAGCATGGGAGCCGGGCTGTGGCTGGCCAGTCTGAATGTGCAATACCGCGACTTCCGCTATTTGGTGCCGTTTCTGGTGCAAGTCGGCTTCTATGTGAGTCCGGTGGGTTTCTCCAGCGCAATCGTGCCCGCCAAATGGCAGCTGCTCTTTGCCCTCAATCCGATGGTGGGGGTGATCGAGGGTTTCCGCTGGGCGATCATCGGCCAGGGTGCGCGGATCAACCCTGTCGGCTTCTGGCTTTCGATGGGTGTCACGGCGCTGCTTCTGGTGACCGGCGTTCGCCAGTTCAGGCAGATGGAAAAGCGTTTTGCGGATGTGATCTGAGATGGGTAGCTCCGATGTGGTGATCCGAGTTGAGGGTGTGGGCAAGAAATACGCCCTCCATCACGAGAAGGCTCAGAGCTACACGGCCCTAGGTGATGTGGTGGCGCACCAGGCCAAGGCATTGAGCCGGTGGCTGAATCCCTTCACGCTGGCGGGGCAACTGCGCAAAGCCCAGGGCCAGGCAGCGTTGGAGCGCGCCGGTAGCGAGGAAGACTTCTGGGCTCTCAAGGATGTGAGCTTCGAGATCCGGCGCGGCGAGCGGGTGGGAATCATCGGCCGCAACGGGGCAGGCAAGAGCACCCTGCTGAAGATCCTGAGCCGCATCACCGAACCCACCATGGGTCGTGTGGCGATCAACGGCCGGGTGGCGAGCCTGCTGGAGGTGGGAACGGGCTTTCATCCGGAGCTCACAGGCAGGGAGAACATCTTTCTGAACGGCGCTATCCTTGGGATGACCCGGCAAATGATTCGATCAAAGTTTGATGAGATCATCGACTTCGCTGAAGTTGAGCGATTTCTTGATACACCTGTCAAGCGATATTCGTCCGGAATGTATGTGCGCCTCGCCTTTGCTGTCGCGGCTCACCTGGAGCCGGAAATCTTGATTGTCGACGAGGTGCTGGCGGTCGGCGATATCGGTTTTCAGAAGAAGTGTCTTGCACGCATGGAGAAAACGGCAGAAAGTGGCCGTACGATCCTTTTCGTAAGTCACTCGATGGCAGCTATCAAGACGCTATGTGACAAATCGATGTATCTCAATCGGGGCAAGATCGCAGGCTTTGGGGAAACATCGAAACTGATTAGCCAGTACCTTGCTGACGCCATACCAACAGACGAGAATGATGCTCCTGTCAGACTCTTCCCTGATGACCCGGAGAAGCCCGCGGTCATCAGGCGGGTGGCGGTTGTCGATGATGCCGGTCGGCCGGAACGCTCCTTTGGGATGGACGCCCAGATCTGGCTTGAAATCGATTACGAGTTGAAACGCGATGCACGGGACTGCATGGTGATTTTTGCCGTCAGTCGTGATGGTGTCTATATCTATCAGTCGCACGATACTGATCGAAACGAGTGCTTGCTTGATGTGCGGCATGCCGGGTGCTATCGGGCAAGAATCACCATGCCGAAGAGAGTTCTTACCGCTGGTACCTATCTGGTCTATCCTGCGATCACCATCGGACACAGTGGTCAGTACGGCCACGATGGACATCCAGATGCTCTTTCCTTCGAGATATCGGAGGATGACCAACCGATGGGAATTGAACGAAAGGGTTACTCGTCTACGCGCGGCACATTGATCGTTGCCGAACCCAATTGGGAGGTTGGTATGATAGATCCAGCCCTATGGCGCAGTTCCACAACCCAGTTGCCACCGACAGCAGGTTAAAAACATGGTCAAGCCTGACATTCAAACCGAGAATCAGGGTTCGGGGCGATGCCGACTATGTGGCGGCGCGGTCGCTCCCACTGCACACGCCTGCGGGGACTGCTCTAACCTCCCCGTCGGGAAGTGCAACGATTGCGGGCTGATCCAGCTGATGAACTTTGATCATGTCAGTCTTGATCATTACCGTGATGATTTCTACTTCCCCGAAGACTTCTCGACAGTTTACGCCAGGGAGGCCCATTGGAATATCAATCGCATAGAAAGGATCAAGGTTGAGCTGCCAGATCATCGGCGCAGAAGGGCGCTTGATTTTGGCTGTGGCGTCGGCGGTTTCCTGCGCCGTGCAGGCCCCGAGTTTGAGTATTTGGTTGGATTCGATCTCAGCGCCAGAATGTCGGCAGCTCACCGGGACTCTGGTGCGAACTGCGTTAGCTGCCTTGACGATGTACCGAGCGACATAGATACGCTGATTCTGTTTCATGTGCTCGAGCACGTTATCGACCCATGGTCTCTTCTCGAAAGTCTTGTCCAGCGATTCACGGCTGTCGATCGCGTGGTTGTGGAGGTTCCCAATGGCGCTGAACTTCTGATCGAATCCTTTGAACTTCCTTGCTATAGAGACACACATTTCAGTTCTGACCACCTGTACTATTTCACCAATCGCACACTCGGCATGGTTATGGATAGGGCTGGGCTTCGCGTTCTGGTCGATACCCAGTTGCAGCGGTATACGCTGGGCAACACACTTGGCTGGCTTGCCGAAGGCAAGGGTGGCGGGCAGAACCGCAGGCCATTGTTTAACGGTGCAGAGTTTCATCGGGCTTATGAGTCGGCACTCGCAGAGGCCGGCCTGGCCGACTCTGTCTTTATGATCTGTGAGCCATTGCGGGGACACGGAAACTGAAACTCCTCATCGTTGGTGGTGGACGCATGGGTCAACGGCACCTCATGGGAGCGTTGGGCCTCGTCCAGGAGATCAGCCTCGTCGAGCCGGTTTCTGAGGCACGGGAGGTGTGCCGCAAGCTTGCCGACAATAGGCTTGTCGTTTACGACGCGCTTGCAGCCATCGTTGATGGGGAGCGATTTGACCTGATCATCCTGAGCGCGACAGCTGCGGACCGCTTTGAGCAGTTCGAGTGGGCGTGTAGCCGGACAAGGAAGATATTGGTCGAGAAGCCGCTCGAACAGTCCCGCGCGCGTTGTCACGATATCTTCGCCTTGGCCGATGTCCCGGGCCTTGAGGTGTGGATCAACCACTACCGGCGCAGCCTTCGGGGCTATGACAGGCTCAGAGCAGCCGGTGGACCCTACATCATGACCGTGTCCTCAGGCGCAATGGGGCTCGGCTGCAATGGCATCCACTGGATCGACTTCGCGCTTCACTTGACGGGACAGTCCACCGGGAAGCTGCTGTTTGGCGAGATTGATGCGGAAGAGATACGCAGCGGACGGGGCACACAATTCCGGGACTATGGCGGCCGCGGCCTGTTTGCTTTTCCAGACGGCTCCCGTCTCGTTCTGTCGTCGATGGCGGCAAGTTCAGCACCCACCTCGCTGTCGATCATTACACCGACCAGCCATTGGCTCATTGACCAGACAACGGACCGTGCTTTCCTGCATGAGCGGCTTGAGGCTGTCACCCACCCAACGTATCTGTACGGTAAGGACTATGCGATGTCGGAGCGAAGCGGACTGGAGCTCATCGACCTTTCGGCATTCACGCGGGACTTCATCGAATCCCTGCAGCAAGGCAGAGAGCCGGCGCAGCCCCGGCTCTTGGAAGTGGCCGGGGCCTACGAGATGCTTTTTGACCTGCTCGAATGCAGCAGTCACCATAAGTTCGACTTCACATGATTGAAAGATGACAATCGGTTGGGCGGTTGCAGGGCTTGTTGTTCTTGGTCTCGGGATTGTCGAAGCTGCATTTCGTCTTTGGCATCGCCGCGCTTACGGTCGCAATTATCCCGTGGCTCTCAGATTTCGGTGGTGTGAGAACCATGTCGTCCCTCACCCGTTCCTGACTTTTGCCTACCGTAAGAACTTCGTCATTGACAAGAATCAGCGTCTACCCTACGTACTGCACCCAAATCGCTATTGGTCATTCAACAAGCCGCTGCAACTCAACAGCATTGGGCATTTTGGTGACGACTTGAGCGTCGGCCGAAACGACGACGTACTGCGAATTGCTTGTCTTGGGTCGTCGGGAACAGCCAACAACATTGCAGACGAGCACCAGGACTACAACTACCCAGATCTTTTGCGGGAGAAGCTTGCATCGAGCCCTGAGGTTCGGCAGCACTATCGGGCGGTCGAGGTGATGAACTGCGGAATCGGAGGCTGGACCACGCTTGATGTGTTCGTCGACTTCGCACTGAATGTCCTCCACTACCGGCCCCAGTATGTGATCTTCTATCAAGGGCTCAACGACCTTCCACTGCATCTCATGGAGGGTTACGCCTTTGACTACTCGCACGGTCGGCGCAACCTTGGCGAGGCGATGGGCGAGATAAAGCGCGGCTATTATTTCCCGAAGTTTCGCTGGTGGCATAGCTACGAATTCGCGCGAGACAAGTTATTTGGCACGGGAAACATTCGCAACGAGGTTCTTGCCCGGATTGACACCCAATCTCCCGACTACTATCGCTCCTATCGTCCGCTAGTCGCGGAAGAAATGGCGCTTCGCAACCTTGTTCTCCTTTGTCGGGCGCATGGCATACGCATGCTTGTCGGCAGCTACGTCTTCTACCTGCACAACGATTCGTTGCGTAACCGTAAGCTTCGCGAGGGTGTTGATATCGAAAATGAGTTGTATCGCAAGGTTGCTGATGAGTATGGCCTGCCCTTTGTTGATCTCGACGGTGAAATACCGCGCGATAACGCCTATTTTGTCGATGCGGTGCATTTTACGCCACTAGGTATCGACTTCTTGGCCGAGCGTTTTGCTCGTTGCATTGACGAGTTACTTGCCGGTGCGGCCGTGAAATGATTACCACCACTGGAGTGAGCGCATGTTTTGCAGAAACACCTGCGCAGGCGGAGGCGTTGCGTGTCTGCGGGCTGCCAGTAATGATCGTTGCGACCTCTCCGATCACTGACTACTGGGCAGAGCAGGCCGCCTGTCCAGTGATCGGCATTGAGGATCTGTTTAACGAGCGTGCCCATCGCTACCTGGGCGCCGCGTTGATTGACCGAACGGAAGCGCTCGTTACGGCCATCGACGCTGTCTTACATCGGCTAACGCCTGAGTGGCCCTTCGCCGATGCCGTCTCCTTTGCAGCATTTTTTCATTATGCGAATGGTACGCTTGATTCTATTGTCCTAAGGCTCGAGCAAGTATTGAGAGCTTGTGATGTTCTTGGGGCTACATCACTTGTGGTTTTCCGCCCACGACAGAACTATCAATATACGGGAATCACATCACTTGACCATGCACCATGGGGGCTGATTACTCAGATCGTGCCACTGGTCGCGGCGGCACACAACCTCGAAGTGCACTGGATTGACGAGCCTGTGGGGGATCCGAGTCTTTTCAACCCCGTGCGCGACTCTCCCCAGCCGGTTGCTACGCCAATCTCCGGGTCCATTTCCTCATTTCGAGCTCGTTCTCAACGGCTTCGTAGCTGGATTCGCAGGGCCACATGTCGCTCGGCCGGAGCGCCTGCAGCGGAGCGCGAGTCGTCTCAGCCCAGCTTTGGGGATGGCCCGCTACTGATCTCGTCGCTGTTTTCGGATCTCGGCGATGACGTTGTCGAATGTTGGGCTCGGCGGGGTGGCCATGTCATGGACATGAACCAGGCTTTTTCGCTCGCTGGTACAGAAGAGACTGGCATGCAGGCATCAGCCAGCTGCGAGTTACTTTGGGAGACACTGACGCAAGAGCCGCAGGTACGCGAACTGTTGGTCTGGAATGGAGTCGATCTTTGGCCGCTTTTCGCTCCATGGTTGCAGCAGGTGATTCGAGAGGCTCTGCCGCTGTTGTTTCGGCGGGCGGAGGCCGTCTGGAATCGTCTGATGATGGAGGGGGCTTTCGGCAATGCCGCATTTGTCGCCGGCGGTTGGGTGTCCGACCATTACGTCGTTGCCCGTATTGCACGGCGAGTCGGGCTGCCAACGGTCTCGTACCACTATGGCGGTTTTCTCGGGTTCTCCTTGTTGCCCAAGCACGAGCGTTTCGATTTCGCAGAGTGCGACTATTTCCTTTGTGGCGGGTTCGGAGCGGAGCATGCATTCCGGCAGTCGCCGCCGCAGACACGGTGGAATCCAGCTGTCAGGCGGGCGCGTCCGGTAGCGACCGGCGCGCCATGGGCCGCACGGCTGATGGCTTCGCGGTCCGAGATGCACCAGAAGCATGATCGACGCCGGGTCATGCTTGTCCTGAATGCATTGCTCGGCGATTGCCGTGATCTTGGTTTCGTATTTCCCCCGGAAACGGAGTATTGGCGATGGACGCGAAAAGTCATCGAATGTTTAGCCAAGTGGGACGATGTCGAAATTGTCATCAAGCCTCCGCTTCGAGCCCGTTATCCACAAATGCCCAACCCGTTACTCGACTGCATTCGTCACCGTGGTGTGTCCTCGATCTCGGTTGTCGCGGATGTGCCCCTCAAGGATTGCCTCCATCTGGCTGACGCATATATCTTGGAAAGCCCGAGTACGCCCCTCCTCCACGTAGCTGCTGGCAACAAGCCGATACTGCTATACATCAACTCGCAAGACTATCTTCTCGAACCCGATGCGGCCTCCGCGCTGCGCGACCGGGCAACCGTTTTTGCGCAAACGGAAGCTGATTTCTTTGCAGGACTTGAGCGCTTTCTCGCTGCGCAGGATTGGTCGTGCGACCACGTTGATGATCGGTTTATGCGCGATTATGTCGTCGGTGAGCCGGGAGCGACGCCGGCCGACAGGATCGCCGATTTCCTCCAAGGTGTGATAACACAGCGCACCGATGCCCCATGTTCCACCAGTAGCCCAGATTGAGGTCACCTTATGGAATCCCCATCTGTTTCCATCGTCGTCGTCGGTACCGGCCGGATGTCGAGAGAATATGTGCGCACCCTGCGGCACGCCGGGTTTGCTGGGGAGCAGATTAAAGTTCGTAGCTCGCACAAAGACCGTGCGCGAGTGTTTGCCGAAGAGTGTGGCATCGCTTGCTGGCAAGAAGGTATCGTCGCTCCGTTGGCGATTATCGCCGTCGCGCCCGACAAGACACCGGATGCTGTGCGTCGCCAGGTCGCCGACGGGGCTCGGCACGTCTTAGTGGAGAAGCCCGGTGCCCTAAGTTCGGCCGCCCTGCGCCAGCTCGATAACGACCTAAAGTCTTCAGGCGCAATCGCCTATCTCGCCCTCAACAGACGCTTTTACCCTTCGGTCATGGAGGCCCGCCGTCTCCTAGAGAGCGATGGGGGCGTCATCAATTGCCACGTCGAGTTCACAGATCTTGAAGCACACGTCAAAGCTTTGATTTCGGAGGGCTTTTGGGCCACGGACAACTTTCAGCGCTGGGGTCTGATTAATTCCGTGCATCCGCTTGACCTGGCGTTCTTTTTGGCAGGTGCCCCAGTAGCGTTGTCGAGCTATAGGAGCGGATCGCTTGCATGGCACTCTGCGGGCTCCGAATTCTGCGGTAGTGGCCGTACTGCTTCCGGCGCGTTGTTCTCGTATACAGCATCGTTCGGCGGGGCGGGCCGCTGGCGTGTTGAGTTGACCAGTCGCCGCCGTCGCTTGCTGTTCTGCCCACTTGAGGAGCTACGGCAACAGGGCAAGGATGGGTTTTCACTCGATCTTATGTCGGTTGCCACAGACCCAGCCAACATCAAACCCGGGCTGGCTGGGCTGATCGACGCCTTCCTCCACGCTTCTGGTCCCGGCATCGAGCATCCGAGCTTGGTACGTCTTGAGGACGGCGCAAGCCTTCTCGAACAGGTCGAGTCCATCTTTGGTTACGCCTGACCCCGGTTCTCCAAGGACTGCTCGGCCCAATTTTCAACCGAGATACAGCTTTCCTCGATTGCTCATGGCCAGGACAATGCAGAGTATCCAATCAGGTCTAGTGACGCCATGAAGATGCTGGTCTTGGCGGGAGGGTTCGGGACTCGCCTCCAATCGGCGGTGCCAGGTATCCCCAAGGCGCTAGCGCCAGTCAATGATGTGCCATTCCTGCGTTTGCAGATTGAGCATTGGGTTGAACAGGGAGTTCGGTCGTTCGTTTTCCTCCTGCACCACCAGGCGAGCATGATAATTGACTTTATCCAGGCGGAACAATATGCTTCACTCAGTGGCAGTGAAGTCCGATGGCTGGTCGAGCCCGTAGCAATGGGCACAGGCGGCGCTCTTGCCTATGCCGTACATGAACTGAATCTAACTGATGACTTTCTAGTGACCAATGCTGATACCTGGCTTGGCGGTGGCATATCAGAAGTCATCCATGCCGGAGCATCCAGAGTGGCAGTAATTCGGGTTGCTGATGCAGGCCGTTACGGCTGTGTAGATCTCAATAGCCATAATCGCAGAATCGAGTTGTTTGTCGAAAAGGGTGCTACGAAGACGTCTGGCTGGATCAATGCCGGTTTGTGCTGCCTAAATCCTGAACACTTCAGGAACTGGAACCGACTACCCTTTTCGCTGGAAATGGATCTTTTCCCCGCCGTTGCAGCAGAAGGCAAGTTATATGCAGTGCCTCTTGAAGTGGATTTCATCGATATCGGCGTTCCTGAAGACTATCATCGTTTCTGCCACTGGATCAGAGGCGGTCGAGGAGGTTCTTTATGCGGTTGAATCTCTTCTCCATTTCTGAAGATGCGTTGCTGAAGGACGCGTTAGCGAAGATTGAGGAAAACCAGCATGGATTCATTCTTACCATTGCAGCCAATGGTCGTGTGGTTGGGCTTGCTACGGATGGCGATATCCGCAGGAAGCTACTTGCCGGATCGTCGTTGACCGCCTCTATAGCCTCATGCGCGAATCCGGATTTTGTTTGGGCGGAGAAGGACACGCCGCGAGAGTTTCTACTCAAAAAATTCGACCAAAGTATCCGGGTAATTCCCCTACTCGATGAGCATCGCTGTCTGACTGGCATTGTCAGTCGCGACGATTTGCCGTTACAGGCCGAGGAGCCTGTCTATGCCCGTGCACGCTCTCCGGTTCGGATCAGTTTTGGCGGTGGTGGCTCGGATCTCACCCATTACTTTTCTGGCGATGGTGGTGCCGTCATCAATACGACGATTTCCCTGTATAGCCACGCCACATTGCGAGTAAGGAATGATGAGAAAATTCTCATTCATTCCTGTGACCTGGGCGAGTCCCTGAATGCTGATGATCTTTCGGGGGCGTTGCGGCAGAAAGGGCGTTTCGGACTAATCCAGGCCCTGCTTAAATCCGTCGATCCGGATTTCGGTTTTGAACTGTACCTGCATTCCGATTTCCCGATGAACTCGGGGCTCGGCGGGTCGGCCGTGGTGTCAGCGGCGGTGCTGGGGTGCTTCAACCAGTTTCGTCGCGATCAGTGGGATCTGCATGAACTTGCCGAACTTGCGTTCCAAGCCGAGCGCCTTTATCTCGGGGTGGCGGGAGGTTGGCAGGACCAGTACGCTACCGTGTTTGGCGGCTTCAACTTCATGGAATTCCACATGGACCAGAACATCGTCCATCCGTTGCGAATCCATCCGGACACAATTCTCGAGCTAGAGGAAAGCCTGATCCTGTGTGACACGGGTATCACCCACGATTCCGGAGACATTCATCAGGACCAACGCCAGCAGATGCAAAAGCCGAACGTGCGCCGCCATGTGCAGGCCAACGTTGATCTATCGTATCGAATGCGCAATCAGTTGCTGCGCGGTCGGCTGCTAGAGTTCGGACTGTCATTGCATGAGGCATGGCAATCCAAGCGAGAGCTTAGTAGCAAGATCTCCTCAAGACATCTTGACCAAATCTACGAAAGTGCACTTAGTCACGGCGCCGTCGGTGGAAAGCTTCTGGGTGCCGGAGGCGGCGGTTTTTTTCTTTTTTTTGTTCCGCCGTTCCGCAAGAACGAATTGATGACGAATCTCGAAGCACTGGGGCTCAAGATTCGGCCTTTTCGCTTTGATCAAGAGGGGTTGCGGGCTTGGATGGCACGCGAACGTAACAATCACATGGAAATCGGGTGCGTATGAAAATTGCGAAATGCGAGATCGGCACAGGTCGCACCTACGTCATCGCCGAAATCGGCAACAATCACAACGGCAGCTTGGAACGTGCGTTTGAGCTGATTGATCTCGCCCTCGATGCGGGCGCAGATGCTGTCAAGTTTCAGATGCGGCACCTGGATCAGGTCTATCGCCAACGCACTTTGCGCAAGGACGGCGAGGATCTCGGCACTGAGTACGTGCTCGATCTGCTGCGCAGGTTTGAGCTCACGGTCGAGGAACATCGTCAGCTTGCCGACTATTGCCGAACGAAAGCTGCGCTTTATCTCTGTACGCCATGGGATGCGCTCAGCGTGGACGTGCTCGAATCCTTTGGAGTTCCTGCTTACAAGGTGGCTTCGGCCGATCTCACGAACCTCCCCTTGCTTGACCATTTGGCGCAGACAGGAAAACCGCTGATCCTGTCCACCGGGATGAGCTTGCTGGAGGAAGTGAAAACCACGGTCGCCTTCCTTGATCATCGAAAGGCGCAGTTTGCTCTTTTACATTGCAATAGCACGTATCCGGCTCCCCTGCACGACATTCATCTGAAGTGGATGGGCCCCTTGCGTCAAATCCATCCCTTGGTTGGTTATTCGGGCCACGAACGGGGGATTAATGTTTCCCTCGCTGCTGTTGCGCTGGGCGCCGTCATTATCGAGCGCCATTTCACCCTGGACCGCTCGATGGAGGGGCCAGATCACGCCGCGAGCCTGACCCATCCCGAGTTCAAGCGCATGGTCGATGGGATCAGGGAGATCGAAGCGGCCCTCGGCGAGGGCCAAACCCGGGGTCTCTCCCAGGGAGAAATGATCAACCGCGAAAATCTGGGCAAAAGCCTGGTAGCGGCCACGGCTCTGCCCAAAGGCACCAAGCTTGCTCCTGAGCACATCAAGGTACGCAGCCCCGGCCAAGGGCTCTCTCCCCAGCGGTACGAGGAGCTCCTTGGCCGTACGCTGCAGCACGACATGGGAGAGGAGGACTTCTTCTATCTGTCTGACTTGCTGGAGACAAGAATCTACCCTAGGGCCTACTGTTTCAAAAGACCTTGGGGTGTGCCAGTAAGATATCACGACTTTGCAGAGTATGCGTCAAGGATCAACCCTGACATTTGGGAGTTCCACCTTTCATATTCAGATATGGAGCTTGATCCAGCGGTATTCCTTCAGGGTACCTATGCGGCAAACTTCGTCGTGCATGCGCCGGAACTGTTTGCTGGTAGCCGGCTGATGGACCTGGCTACACCAAATGAGGCTTATCGCAAAGAATCTCTACGGGAGACCCAGCGGGTGATCGATCTTACTAGGAGCTTGAAGCGCTTTTTCCCTAACACCCAAAGGCCGCTGATTGTCGCCAACATCGGCGGCTTTACGATGGACGAGTTGCTCCCTGCGGACGTGATTCCCAGCTACTACGAACGCTTTGCCCGCAGCCT
The DNA here is from genome assembly GCF_024345635.1 of Cyanobium sp. Lug-B. NCBI lineage: Bacteria > Bacillati > Cyanobacteriota > Cyanophyceae > Synechococcales > Prochlorococcaceae > Cyanobium > Cyanobium sp. Lug-B. Next base: position 35,183 of record NZ_JAGQBM010000011.1, on the reverse strand, counting down.
GTCCGAGCTTGATCTGGAAGGTATCGAGCTGATTCCGCAGACCATGGCTCCATTCCCTTGGCACTTTGGTGGCCAGCGTTACCAGAACCTGTTCATCAAGATCGAGGAGATCGTCCATTGGTGCGCACAGTTGAAGTTGCGGATGTGCTACGACGTCTCCCATAGTGCCCTGACCTGCAAGCACCTTGGCTACGATCTCTACGAGTTCAGTCGGCAGATTGCGCCATGGACGGCCCACCTACATCTGGGCGATGCGAAGGGGCTCAATGGCGAGGGCTTGCAGGTAGGCGAAGGCGACATTGATTTCGATCGCCTCAGCGCCATCCTCAGCCAAGGCTGTCCGGATGCCTCGTTCATCCCTGAGATCTGGCAGGGCCACAAGAACAGTGGCGAGGGCTTTTGGGTGGCACTGGAACGCCTGGAGGGAAAGCTGTGACACCCGTTATCCAGACGATCCGCGCCCAGCTGGCCGAGTCTATAGCCGTCAAACAGCTGCTTCTTCAAGATGACAAGCTCCTCTGTCAGATCGAGGAACTCGCTCACCGGTGCGTGACATCACTTCGTGCCGGTTGTAAGATCATCTTCGCCGGCAATGGTGGAAGCTTTGCCGATGCACAGCACCTGTCAGCTGAAATTGTTTCCAGATTCAAGTTTGACCGTGCACCGCTTGCATCGTTGGCGCTGGGAACGAACAATTCCGCCATCAGCGCGATTGGCAACGACTACGGCTACGAGCAGATCTTTTCACGCGAGCTGGAAGCGGTCGCCAAGGCGGGTGACATATTTGTCGGCATCAGCACCAGTGGCAATAGCCCGAACATTCTCGCCGCAGTGAATAAGGCTACCGAGCTCGGCATCCAAGTCGTCTGCTTCACAGGCCGCACAGGCGGAAAACTGGCCAACATGTGTGGATGCTTGCAGATACCCTCGGATGAAACCGCGCGTATCCAAGAGTGCCACGTTACCATCGGTCATGTCATCTGCGGCCTCGTGGAACATATGTATTTTATGGAAGTGGACTAGCGCCCGTGAACAATGTTGTCGCCTTGATCCCCGCCCGCTCCGGGTCCAAAGGGGTTCCGCACAAGAACATCAAGAGTCTGGGAGGGCATCCCTTGATCGAGTGGTCGATCAAGGCCTGCTTGAGATCACGACTGATCGATCGCATCATCGTCTCAACTGATTCTACGGAGTATGCGGAACTCTCCGTCAAGCTAGGCGCAGAGGTGCCCTTCCTTCGCCCCGCGGACATCGCAGACGACCGCTCTACGGACTATGAATTCGTGCTCCATGCGCTCGACTGGTTCGCTGCCAACGGGGGTGAGCCGGAATCCCTGGTTCACATCCGCCCGACCACGCCCTATCGGTCACCTCGACTGATCGATGTGGCGATTGAGGCTTTCCGGAATGAGCCTCGGGCGACCGCACTGCGCTCTGTTCACGAAATGTCTGAGTCCGCCTACAAGACGTTTGAAATCGCCCCGGCAGGCCAGTTGCAGAGTCTTGGCGCCGACAGCACGGCACTGGATGCGGCCAACAACGCGCGTCAGCAGTTTCCTGCCACCTATCAGGCCAATGGCTATGTCGATGTGTTGTCATCCCGCTTTGTCAGAAGCCACGGCATGATTCACGGCGACTGGGTCATGCCGTTCATCACGCCTGCCGTGGTTGAGGTGGATACCGAGGATGATTTCGCTCACCTCGAATTCCTGCTTGATCGCGATCCTGAAATCGCCTACCAAATCTTTACCTGAGGAAAGCCATGGCCGGACACGAGTTTTCCCGTAGTCCTCAACAAGTGCCTTTTGTGAGCACCGAGCATCGGACCATCAGGACGGCGATTCCAGCTCCGGGGACTCAGCAGGTTCTCGCCAGCCTCGATCGCTATGAATCCCGTTCGATGCACGGGCAGTTTCCTCTGATCTGGGAGCGTGCAGTGGACGCCAGCGTGTTCGATATCGCCGGTAATCGTTGGATCGACTTCACCTCCACGATTTTCGTCGCCAATGTGGGTCATTCCAACGCCCGGGTATCGGCGGCTATTCAGGCCATGATGGATGCGCCCATCTACAGCTGCTATGCCTACCCAAACCGCAAACGCGCTGAGTATCTGCAAAAGCTGGTTGAATTCGCCGGCAAGCCCTATGAGAAAGCCTTCCTGTTGTCGGCCGGAACCGAGGCCACCGAAGCCGCCCTGAAGCTGATGCGTATGTACGGACAGAAGATCGGCAAGCGCCGCCGCGGCATCGTCTGCATCGAAGGCAATTGGCATGGCCGCACCATGGGCGCGCAGATGATGAGCAGCAACCTGGCGCAGCGGGACTGGATCGGCTTTCAGGATGCCGACATCCATCACATTCCGTTCCCCTACCCTTGGGCGCTCAATGGCGCCAGCCCAGAAGCTTTCCTCGATGCTGGCCTGGAGCGGCTGGCCTCATCGGGTATCGATCTGGAGAACGATGTGTGCGGCTTCATGCTGGAAACCTTCCAGGGCTGGGGCGCCGTGTTCTATCCCAAGGAATTCGTTCAGGCCATCGAAAAGGTGTGCGGCAAACACCGTATTCTGCTGGCCTTCGACGAGATGCAGGCTGGATTCGGCCGCACGGGCCGCCGCTTCGGTTTCCAGCATTACGAGGTGACGCCGGACCTGATCGCCTGCGGCAAGGGCATGGGTGGCGGCGTGCCCCTTTCCGGCGTGCTTGGTCGGTCCGAGGTCATGGATTTGCCGGATACCGGCAACATGAGCAGCACTCACTCCGCCAACCCGCTGGTGTGTGCCGCCGGCTTGGCGGTGATCGAGGAGCTGGAGCAGCGCGACCTCGTTGGCGAAGCCGCCCGTAAGGGCGAGTTGCTGTTTAAGGGCCTCACCGGCCTGCAACAGCGATTCCCCGACCGCATCTCCGACTTGCTCGGCAAGGGCCTGATTGCTGCGGTCCTGTTCCGCACTCCTGACACAGGCGTCGCCGATAGCGCCTTCACCAGCCGGGTCGCCGAGCGGTGCATGCAGAAGGGCTTGTTGGTGGTTCATACCGGAAGGGAGTCGATCAAGATTGGTCCACCCCTGACCATCTCGGACCAAGCCTTGCTGGAAGGTATCGACGTGCTGGGCGAGGCCATTGCCGAAGTGGCGGCGGAATGATCAGCGCGATTCGCCATACTGGCCTGGTGGTGACAGACCTTGATCGGGCTCTGCATTTCTGGTGCGACCTGCTCGGCTTCAAGGTGGTGAAGCAGATGGCGGAATCGGGGCCCCATATCGACGCCATGATGGGCCTCCAGGATGTCCGCGTGACCACCGCCAAACTGGCGGCGCCCGACGGCTGTCTGCTTGAGCTGCTGTGCTTCCAGTCCCATCCCGACAAGCCCCGATGGGAGGGCACCCCTTATTCGACCGGATTCACCCACATCGCTCTGACAGTGGATGATCTGGATCAGCTCGTTTCGAAGCTCACGCAGGAGGGCGTCAGCTTTCCTGCACCGCCCCAGTGCTCGCCAGACGGCTACGCGAAGGTGATTTACGTCAAGGGGCCCGAAGGCGTCCTCCTCGAACTTGTCGAAGTATTAGCAGCATGAGACACTCAACTGACCAGCGACCGGAGGCCGCCTGCCCCCTCTGCGCATCGGAAGCGAGCGAGATCCTCACCCACCAGCTGCGGCGGGGCACTGGCATGGTGCGCTATTGCCCTGCCTGTTCCCATGGCTACCTGGTCCAGGAACAGGCGGTGGACGCCAAGGAGTACTACGGCGAACTGTATCGCCAGGAGTATTCCCACAATGCCGAGGCGGCTGCGACGAACGCCAGGGAGATCTATCGGGTTTACAAGAACTACCAGCAGGATCGTCTGCATCATATTCTTCCCCACCTGACTACCGGTTCACGGCTGTTGGAAGTGGGGGCCTCAGCGGGTCAGTTCTTGATTCATATCAAAGATAAAGTGGGCGAGGTGAATGCCATCGAGCTCGACAAGGCATGCTGCACATTCCTGGGCAGCGAGCTCGGAATCGAAGCGGATGCGGAATTCCTGGAGAACTCCCGCTTTGCCGGCCAAGGCTACGACGTGGTCTGCGCCTTTCAAGTGATAGAACATGTCGAGCAGCCCGTAGAATTTCTCAATACTCTCCGGCAGGCCACGAAGAAAGGTGGAACGATCTTCATCGAGGCTCCAAACTTGCACGATCCTCTGCTGGCGGTCTGGGGCGTTTCGACATACAAGAGATTCTTCTACCACAGCGCTCATCTCCATTACTTTACCGAAGCCTCTTTGGGCAAAGTGGCGAGGGCTGCTGGCTTCCAACCCGACCAGATCGAAATCAGCTTCACCCAGGACTACAATCTATTGAATCACCTGCACTGGCTCATGAATGATGGCCCCCAAGCCGATTGTCATGTGGGCCTGAGTGAAATAAACCTGTGCGGCCCAAACCAGGAAATTGCGGCCTGGCTGACCGAGGAAATGCGGGCTGTGAACCGAAAGTACATCGCCAAGCTGATCGCAGCAAAATGCACCTCCAACATTCTACTGAAATTGCGCCATGACTAATAAAGCTGGGTTTATGCAGGGCCGCCTCTCTCCATTGGTGGACGGGAAAATCCAAGCCTTTCCTTGGGAATCCTGGCAGCATGAGTTTCCTTTGGCCCAGAGTCTCGGACTAGGGCTGATGGAATGGACCCTGGATCATGATCGGCTTTATCAGAATCCCCTGCTGATGTCCCAGGGCCAGCAGGAGATTCGCCGCCTGTGCGAAGCCCATGAGCTCTCCATACCTTCGCTGACCGGGGATTGCTTCATGCAGGCTCCCTTCTGGAAATCCAGCGGGCAGGACAGGGCAGCGCTCGAGGCGGATTTCATCGCGATAGCCCGCGCGTGTGCCGAGGTCGGCATTCAAATGATTGTCGTACCGCTGGTGGACAACGGCAGGCTTGAAAACGAGCAGCAGGAAGAGGCGCTTCTCGCCTTTATGCTGACCCAGGCTGATCTGTTCCGTGCGCTCGGCCTGCGCATCATCTTCGAAAGCGATTTCGCCCCCAGCGAACTGGCCCGCTTTATCGGACGTTTGCCGGCGGACGCCTTTGGCGTCAACTACGACATCGGCAACAGCGCGGCGCTTGGATACAACCCCTCGGAAGAGTTTGCAGCCTATGGTTCCCGCATCGTCAATGTGCACGTCAAGGACAGGGCCCTCGGCGGAACCACTGTCCCCTTGGGCACTGGCAATGCCGACTTCCCCACGGTGTTTCGGCTGCTTCGCGAGGTTGCCTACACTGGCTACCTGATCATGCAAACCGCCCGAGCCAGGGATGACGACCATGCCGGCGCCCTTCGCCACTACATGGCGCAGATAGAGGCCTGGTCGAAGGGAGCCTGACGTGCAGCTCCACTTGCAGGGGAAATCCGTTCTGGTCACCGGTTCATCCAAGGGCATCGGCCGTGCCATTGCTGAGGCGTTTCTTGCCGAAGGCGCCGAAGTCGCCTTCAATGGCCGCAATCTCGAAGATCTGGAGCGCGTCGTCGCGGCGCAGAGCGGGGGCAAGGCGATCTCCGTCGGCGGCGATGTCGTCAAGCCAGAGCAAGCCCGAGGGGTGGTCGAGAGGGTCCTGGCAGCGTTTGGCAAGCTGGACGTGCTGGTTTGCAATGTCGGGAGCGGTCGCTCGGTGCCCCCCGGTGCGGAAACCCATGAGGAGTGGCTGCGGGTTTTCGAACTGAACCTGTGGAGCACAACCAACATGGTCGAGGCCGGCAGAGACGCCCTGGCCAGTAGCGGGGGCACGATCGTTTGTATCTCCTCCGTTTGCGGCTATGAGCTGGTGCCTGGTGCCCCCCTGACCTATTCGGCTGCCAAGGCCGCCCTCAACGCCTACGTGCGCGGCATGGCGCGCCCCCTGGGGAAAGACGGGGTGAGGATCAATGCCGTTGCCCCGGGTAATATCCTGTTTGAGGACTCGGTTTGGCAACGAAAGGTCAACGAGAATGCCGCAGCAGTCGAGCAGATGCTGGCACGGGATGTGGCCCTGGCAAAGCTGGGAACGCCCCAGGATGTCGCCAATCTCGCCTTATGGCTGGCGTCCAGTGCGGCATCGTTTTGCACCGGCAGCATCTTTGTCTCGGACGGCGGGCAAGTTCGCGGTTAAACAATGGATAGGCTGAATGATGGCTTTTGAGAAATTTGATCTAACCGGGAGAACCGCCCTGATCACCGGCGCCGCCGGCCTACTGGGCATGGAGCATGCGTCGGCGCTGCTGGAGAGCGGCGCGACAGTCGTGCTGACCGACGTGAGCGCGGCGGTGCTTGACACTGCAGCGCAACACCTGAGCGAGCGCCATGATCGCTCGCAAATCCTGACCGCGGTGATGGACGTGACAGATCCAGCGGCCATCGGCAGCGTTGCGGAAATGCTATTCGGGCGCGGTTCGCGAGTGGACATCCTGGTCAACAACGCAGCCATCGACCCGAAGGTCAAGGGCGACCAAGGCATGGTGGAGACGTCGCGTCTTGAGCACTGTCCGGTTGAGCAATGGGACCTGCAGGTGGCCGTCGGCCTGACCGGCGCGTTCCTCTGCAGCAAGGTTTTTGGTGGCGCGATGTCATTGGACGGGAAGGGTGGTGTCATCTTGAACATCGCTTCCGATCTCTCGGTCTTCGCCCCCGACCAGCGGCTCTACCGCAAGGATGGCCTGCCAGATGAACTGCAACCCGTGAAGCCGGTGACCTATTCGGTGATCAAGGCAGGGCTGGTTGGATTGACCCGTTATCTGGCCACCTACTGGGCGGATAAGGGCGTGCGCTGTAATGCCCTATCGCCCGGTGGCGTCTACAATGGACAGGGAGACGACTTCGTCAGGCGGCTAACCTCACTTATTCCGCTTGGGCGGATGGCCGACAAGGACGAGTACCGGGCTGCGGTGCAATTCCTTTGCTCGGATGCCTCGGCTTATATGAATGGTCAAAATGTGGTGATGGACGGTGGGAGATCCGCTTGGTAGCTATTCGATACGCCTTGAGGGGTCGGGACGCAGCACCACAGAAGTCCCTCACTGGTCACCCATCACACGCGATCACTGGCACTTGGGCTGATGGCGGTGTTTCAGGGGTACGCCATCAGTGAAGGCATCACCCCCACGTGCTGACAGCTCAGCTCCACGACCAGCTGCTGCGTGGTCCGAACGCCAGCCAGATGTCTCGGCAACGGAGCTGCAACGCCGCCCAGCAGATTGTTCCGTCGTTGTCGCGGTGCCACTGCTCAAACAGCTGTTGCTGCAGGTCCAGCAGCAGGTGGTTGTAGGCCGAGAAGCGATCGTTCACCATGATCGCGCCAAGCCCTGGATCCGCAGTGCCATGGCTGCGGCCGCGGAGCGGCTCATGTCTTGTACAGGCTCCGCCACCAGGGCGGCCACCATGATCAACGGCCCGCCGCGCTTGCCCTTGGGATCATCGCTAACCGCTTCGCGCAAGACTGCGTCTCCGCTGTGACCGGTGGTTCAACCGGCTTCATCAACACAGGCCGCCCGTTGCCATCGCCTGCACCAGTGCAGCGCTCAGGCGCCGGCGGGGTCGTTGCGGGCATCGTGCTGCCTCTGCACTCCACCCCCACCAGTGGCCTGATCGGTGGGATCCGGACCACCTGATGACGCAACGGATCTGGGTGCTGTTCCAGCACCTGATCCCTCCGTTCAATCATCATCAGCTCCGGCCCAGCGCCGGGATGTCCCGGCTGGCCACCGCGCTGTCGGCCACTGCGCTTGTGCCTCACTGGTGGCTGACAGCCAGGGGCATCGTTGGAGGGTGGTTTCGAGGAACTCCGCGAGCTGCGGCCAATCCGCTCTCGCCGGCCAGTCCGCGACTGAAAGCCCAGTCGGAGCGGATAGCATCACAAGTAGTCTCAGCCTTAGATGCAAACAGGATTCAAGCCACCTTCAGGGTCTCAGCAGGCATGAAGTTCGCAGTGGGCTGTCTCGCCCCCTGAACAGGTAAACTAACCAAACATGAGGATGTAGATGACAGCTCCCAACCAGCCGATTCTTGACCGGTTCCTTGATCTCTTCTCGTTTATTCCTGCAGCCGACGAAAAACGATTGCGTCGAAGGATTCTTCGCGAATACCAAAAGTCGCAAGCGTACGGTATCCTGCCCCGCCAATTGGCAATCGAGACGGTAAATCATTGCAATGCAGCTTGCGTCATGTGCCCTTACCCAACGTTGGAGCGGGAAAAGGGATTCATGACGCCGGAGGCCCACAAGGTGATTGTTGACAAGGTCGCTGAATGGGGTGCCCCCATCGAGCTGATTTCCCATGCTGGGATGGGAGAGCCGCTTTTGGACAGGACTCTGACGGATAAGATTGCCTATGAAAAATCTGTTTTCCCTAAGGCTCGTGTTGCCGTTTATTCGAACGTCAGCGCCCTCGATGAAAAGCGCGCGAATCAATTGATTGATGTGGGCCTGGATATTCTTTCAGTGAGCCTCAACGCTATGGACAAGAATACCTATGAGGCGGTGATGAAGTTGCCATATGAACGCACTCAAAAAAACCTTCACCGGTTTGTTGACATGAATGCTTCGCTTGGCAAGCCTGTAGAGATTCATGTCTCCCTAATACCAACAGAGCACCATACAGCCGATGAGATCGAGCGTTTTCGGGCCTATTGGGGGCCTCTTGTTAACAATGTCATCGTGCCGCCTTTAATCGGTTGGGGAGGCCACTTTAAGGTTGGCACTACAAAAAAACAATACTCATGTCGTTACATCTGGCAGGTTCTTCAGGTTGACTGGGACGGGACGGTGGCGATGTGCTGCGAGGATTATGAGACACGTTACCCCCTAGGCAATCTGCTTTCCCAGTCTCCTGATGAGGTGTACAACTCACCGATGTTCCAAGCGCAGAGAATGCGTCAAGTTGCAGGTGACTTCGCCATGCCAGAGGTATGTGTGAACTGTGTCGAAAGCCATGAAGTCGCGCGCGATTTCTGGCGGACCGCAGACATCATTCCGGCGCCGGCCAACAAGCCTAGCCTTAAGGTGAACCCCATTGAAACTCTCGAAAAGAACGTCTAAGCCCTATGCGCTCACTGAATACTGGTTTTCATCCCGCTTCGGCGTTGTATAAGTATGCCCTCGGGCGCCTTCTTGGCTGGGGTCGTTATGTCAATCGCTTCCAGTATCCATCCGGTCACTCGCCGGTACCGACGCCAGCGCGGCATTACATCAATCTATTTCTTGAGCGTTATGACTGCGACGTTCGCGGACGTTGCTTGGAGTTCGCGCCACCCTATTATCGCGAGCGCTACATTTCCCGTCCCGAGGTTGTCAGCTACGACGTTTGGGATGTGGATGAAAGCCAGGGAACGACGCTGGTCGGGGATCTGCAGGACGCTTCCGGGGTCGCATCCGAGAGTTTCGACTGCATTGTAATGACCCACGTTCTTTGCAATGTCGAGCGACCTTGGCTGGCGGTGAACGAGGCCCGGCGCCTGCTTAGTCCGGGTGGCCTCATTCTATGTACGGCGCCGATGGTGCTTCAGGGCTATGCACCCCATCCGCATGACTATTGGCGTTTCACGCCGGATGCCATGCGATCTCTGTTCGCGGATTTCTCACGTCTCGAAGTGCACTCTTACGGCAACGCAGCCACCGCTTCGGGGTCACCGCAATACCTGATGTGCGAGCATTTTTCCTCTGCAACCCTGAACTATCATGATCCGGCCTGCCCGAGCATCGTGGCGTGTGCAGCATGGAAGTGAAGGCTCCGCTCCCCATGCGTCGGGTTTTCGTCGATCATGGTGAGGCCTATGGAAATCTTGGTGACGAGGCGATGCTGCTCAACGCGCTGCGCCGACTGACGCGCAGCCTTGGGCCCTGTCACTTTGTCATTCCTCGCGAGAGTTCGCGTCCTCTGCCTCGGCTCGACGATTTCGTCGTTGAGCATGTACCGTCTCCATTCTTGTTCTTTGACAGGACGGCAGGCATCCTGGACCGCTACCGCGGTTTACTTGCGCGGACACGCCTGCCGGTCCCGGCCGCGGGTTTGCGTGCCAAAGTTGCGTTTGCCAGGCTTGCGTGGCGAGGTGTGCGGCTAGGCACCTGGCGGGATGACTACGGACTTCGGCAGGCCATGCGGGCGATTCGCCAATGCGATGTCTTTTATGGTGTGGGGGCGGCCGATTTCAATGACTTCAATGCTTCTGGTGCGGCGTACAAATGCTGGCTCTATCGGATGGTTCGCCCGTTCGTGCCAATTGTGGCGGTGTCGGCACAGGGTTTCGGACCGCTCGACAATCCGGAATTGAAGATGCTGATGGCCGCCGCCTTCAACGAAGTCGATCTACTGGGTTTTCGTGATCATGCGTTCAGTGAGCGGTTCACCCGTGGGCTTGGCCCCCTCCAGTGTCGAACACGGATTACGGGAGACGAGGCCTTTTCGCTTGCCTCAGCGGGTCCCATCGTTCGCGATGCCTATCTCGCTGAGACCGGATTGTCGCCGGAAGAGCCGTTCATTGCCGTTCATTGGCGATCGACCGACTACACCCAGGATACCAATCACCTCTTTTCCCGCGTTGCCGAGTTGTGGGACGTGGCAACTCAGTCCAGTGGCTTACGGTTGGTCTTCTTCCCGATGAGTTACGACACTCATTCACGCCATGACGATGCCTGTTGCCAGGCAATAGGTAGCATGATGAGGTTTCCGGATCGGTTATTGATGGCTCCCATGTCTCACGATGTGGGACTGATCAAGGCGGCCATTGGTGCCAGTCGATTCACTCTGGGTTTAAGTTATCACGTACATGTTTTCGGCTTGTCTCAGGGCGTACCGGCGCTGATTCTGTTCAGTGGCGACTACTACAAGTTCAAGTCGGATGGGTTGGTTGCGTTCTATGGAGGCGCCAACCAGGCCGTGAACATCGGGACACCTGAGGGTGTCGAAGTCGCCCGTAGCGCCATTGAGGCAATGCTTGCCCAGGAGACGGGCGTGCGCAAGGCCATTGGCACAACAAACAAGGCACTGGCGCAAGACAACGATTGGATGCTCGGCGAGATATCGGCGCGTCTCGGCGGAGTCAGGCGATGAAAGCTCTTCTTGATCGTTTGCTTGGACGTCGATCCGGAACCTTCGATATGGGAGATCTGCGCTCGCTGCAGCCCGTTAGTGACAGTTTCGGACAGGATCGCGGCACGCCGATCCGGAGATACTATATCCAGCGTTTTTTTGAGCAACAACGAAATCGGCTGAAGGGACATGTTCTCGAGGTTGGCGACGCCCGCTACGCGACCATGTTTGCCGAGCGTGGTGCCAAGATCGATGTCCTGGACCCCGACCCAGCCTGTCCAGCCGCAACCATCAGAGGAAACCTGCTGACTGGCGAAGGGGTTCCAAGGGGATGCTTCGATGCCATCATCCTGACACAGGTTTTACATGTACTCCCGGACATGCAAGCGGCAATATCGGTTGCCGAGGCTGCCTTGAAGCCGGGTGGGTGCATCTTGGCGACCCTGCCCTGTATCACCCAGGTCAGTCGTTTCGACATGGATCGATGGGGAGACTACTGGAGGGTTACTGATCGTGGTGCGAGAGCACTTTTTGAGTCGTCGTTCCCAGTGTCTGCAGTGGAAACTTCCGTTTATGGCAACGTCCTGTCTGCGATCACATCATTGACAGGCCTTGCGGCTGAGGAACTGAGTTCCAAGGAGCTCGATTTCTGTGATCCTGACTATCAGGTGCTCGTTTGCGTAGTTGCGACTAAACCAACGGTACCACTTACATCTACAGAGCTCCTGAACCATGCCTAGCTATTCGATTATTCATCGCCTTTTGGGACGTTCCGAGAAGGCAGCTCCAGCAGTTCCGCTTTTGTATGACAAGGCCGCAGCAAGCTTCGAACCATCTGAGCAGCAGTCCGTTTGGGATCATCCCGCATGGTTGGACGCATCGAATTCCTATGTTGGCCGGTTGCGCGGTGAGGCCACTGAAGATCGCCTCGCGCCCGAGGCCTATCTGGCACCCATCGCACTGTTGGCATCTCAAGTGGCCAAGAGGCAGGGCATGGTGAAAATTCTTGACTTGGGGGGGGGAGTTGGGCCGTGCGTGGATGTAATCATGCGGGGACTTCTTGAGGCGAAATACGTTGTGGTCGATGGTGCAGCCAGCTGCGAGCAGGGATCTTTGATGTTCGCGAACGATCATCGCGTCAGCTTTGCCGAGACGTTACCTAATGATGGCGAGATGTTTGATATTGCGATGTTCAGCAGTGCGCTGCAGTACATCGATAGCTGGCGACTGGCGCTTGCCGCGCTCGCGAATCGTGTTGCCGAAAACGGAACCTTGGTGATCAATCGCATTCCTGTTTCCTCCAATGAGACGGTAGCGCTACGGCAACACATTTCACTCGGCCAACCGCCAGCTTGCATCGGATCGGTGTGGCATTGGGTGTTTTCTCGGGATGAGTTGATTCGTGAAGCACAACAGCTCGGATATCTTTTGATTTATGATCAGTTCATTCGCGACGTTGGGCCCGAAATGACTCAGGCCGCTGCGCTTGGGCGCGTAGACTTGAGACTATTGATGTTTTCAAAGGATTCTTGTCCGCCTACTCCAGTACATCATAACAACTGAATGTTCTTCTCCCGCATTAAAAACTTGCTAGGTGCCCTCAAGCCCTGCGGGCAGGTCTTGCTTTACCACCGTGTGTCCCCGACTTTGTCGGATCCACAATTGCTGGCAGTATCGCCCCTGTGCTTCGCGGAGCAGATGGCGTATCTCAGCCGGAACGCTGTACCAATGGCGTTGACAGACATGGTGAAGGCAGCCATCGAAGGAACACTTCCTCGCCGTGCGGTCGCGGTTACCTTCGACGATGGTTACGCGGACAACTACCACTACGCGAAACCAATTCTGGAGAAGGCGGGTGTTCCTGCGACCGTGTTTGCGGTCAGCAGCGCGGTCAGCGCCCAGACCGAGTTTTGGTGGGATGCCATTGAGCGGGCCCTTCTTGGCCAGAATGGCTCCTTGACACTTCAACTCGATCTTGCCGGAGAATCGAGAACTTGGGTGCTCAGCGGTGATCCTGGTGCGTATCCAGAGTGGACGGTGATGGATTCTTTCGACCCCACGCCGCGGCACACGGCCTATCGGGATATCATGCCGCTCGTCAAGCCATTGACTCCCGGCGAGCGTTCAACCGTTTTGACGAGTATACAGAATCAGACCGGGGTCGACGCTGGCCCAACAGAAGACCGGTGTCCAATGACTGAAAGCGAACTTCGCAGTCTCGTCGAGAGTGGTCTCATTGATGTTGGTGCCCATACTGTTTCTCATCCTCAGCTTTCGGGGCTTTCGATGGAGGAGCAGGCAGCTCAGATCTCGGGCAGCCGAGGATGCCTAGAGGCGATAGTTGGCCGGGAAATAACGACATTCGCCTACCCCTATGGGACGAAGGTCGACTACACGACGCAGTCGGTCGATTCAGTCAAGCATGCTGGGTTCACTTTGGCCTGCTCCAACTTTCCTGGATGCGTGCTCAATAGACGGGTCGATGCGTTTGAGGTGCCCCGTTATCTCGTTCGTGAGAGCCCCTTGTCGACGTTCCGTGCCAACTTTGAGGCGCGGATGCGTGGTGCCAAGTGACAGAGGCAGCGCAGCCGTTGAGGGTGTTGCTGGTCGACTCTGTTTTTGGGCGGGGAGGGGCTGCTGCCATCACTTCTAGTTTGCGTCTCGGGCTCCATTCGCGCGGGCATACAGTCGCTCATGTTGTTGGGCATTGCGACGATCCTTCGGCTCCTGTTATGACGATGCCAAGTCAGCGGGGGCGTCTGGCACGAGCTCTTGGGTACGGTGCCGCAAGGCTTCCGGGACATCTGGGCCATCTACCTTCTCGATTGGCGGCTCGCCTTCAGCGCCCTAAAGCTGCATCCCCTGGACTGGAGAACTTCAATTTCCCAGGCTCGCGGGATCTATTGCGTCTGATGTCGCCACGACCGGATCTCGTTCATTGTCACAATCTGCACGGCGGTTATTTTGACCTCCGTTATCTGCCCAAGTTGAGTGCCCGGGTGCCAACGCTACTGACTCTGCACGACGCTTGGCTGCTTGCAGGACATTGCGCTCATTCGTTCGGTTGTGAGCGGTGGATCACCGGCTGCGGCAATTGCCCCGATTTGACAATCCCGCCAGCCATTCCGGTGGATCGAACCGCCGATAACTGGCGTTGTAAGCGGGACATTTTCAGCCGTAGCAGACTTTTCATTACGACTCCTTCACGTTGGTTGATGGAGAAGGTTGGCCGGTCGATCCTTTCGATGGGATCGATCGACTCCCGCGTCATTCCAAATGGAGTCGATCTTGAGACCTACTGCCCGTCAGACGGGCGTCTAGCTGCACGCCGCGAGCTGGGAATCGGCTTAGACGATTTTGTCGTTGTCTTTGCAGCCAATGGAGTTCGGGACAATGTCTGGAAGGATATGGCGACTCTGCGGCTTGCCCTGGATGTTGCGAGCCGTGCGCTGAATGGTCAGGCTCGCGTTCGTTTCTTGGCCCTTGGCGAATCGGCGCCGCCCGAGAGAGCGGGCGACGCAACCCTTGAGTTTGTCCCTTATGTCAGCGAAGCAGCCCACGTTGCGCGCTATTTTCGTGCGGCAAGCGTCTACGCGCACGCCGCTAAAGCCGATACGTTTCCAACCACGATTCTCGAAGCGTTGGCTTGCGGTACACCGATCATAGCGACTGCTGTCGGTGGCATTCCGGAACAGGTTCGATCGCTAGATCTGTCAGCCATTTCGGTGGGATCACCCAGCTATTCGATCGACAATGCAACGGGCATTCTGACTGCGCCGGGGGACGCCGATGGTCTCGCTGCAGCGATGGTCTATTTGGCGCATGACGTTGCCTTGGTCGGAAGGCTTGGCCAGAATGCGCGGCTGGATGCTGAGCGCCGTTTCGACGTGAGGCGGCAAGTTGATACCTACGTTGAGTGGTACCGGCACATGCTCGAACGTTCGACTCCCTCCCATTCGTTCGCTTGACGATGCACCCCAGCGTCTCCGTTGTTCTTGGCTCCTTCAATCGGAGCGATTTCCTCAAGCTCACTCTTGCAAGCATTCGGAACGAGCTTGCAGGCCTTGACGCTGAGATCATCGTTGTCGATGGGGGCTCAACTGATGGCTCGCTACAGTGGCTGATGCGTCAGAAGGATGTATTGACCATCGTTCAGCACAATCATGGTGTCTGGAACGGTGTTCCGGTAACGAGGCGTTCCTGGGGATATTTCATGAATCTGGGATTTCGCACCGCCAGTGGTCAGTATGTCTGTATGCTTAGCGATGATTGTCTTTTGGTGCCCGGAGCAATCCGAAATGGTATGAGAGCGGCAGAACGATCGATTGCCGCAGGTACAAAGGTGGGAGGGGTGGCATTCTATTGGAGAAACTGGCCAGAGCAAAGTGACTACCAGGTCGGCTTGACACTCCTCGGGCGAATGTTCGTCAACCATGGGCTCTATCTGAAATGTGCCGTTGATGAGGTTGGCTTCGCAGACGAGGAGACCTATTCCTTCTATCATGCCGACGGTGATCTCGGTCTTAAGATGTGGGAGGCTGGATACGTATGCATCGATTCTCCGGAGTCCTACGTCGAACACTATTCACATGCCAATATGCAGGTGCGCACGTCGAACTTGGTTCGACAGAAGGAGGATTGGGACAACTACCTCTCAAAGTGGCAGGAAATTTCTGGAGTTGAAGATGTGCTGGCCGGCCAGGGGTGGGTGACGCGCGCTTACGATGATCCGGAGAATACGGCGAAACAGTTCCTGAAAGTCAAAGGCGTCGCCTCTGGTTTATTCTTTGGCAGGACACTGTCTGCCCTGATGGGTGTTTCCCGCCGTCTACGGAGGCACTAAATCCTTCGACCGACGCCGCAACTCGATCAAATTCATCCATTTCCAAGGTCAACCCCAGTGGCAAGGGTAAGTTATGTTTGACGAAATGACCTTTCGCGCAAGAACCTTGGTCAGTAGATGGTGGGAAGGGCTGCCCTCATGGGCTAGCGTACCCAGCAGACTTATTTCAGAAAAGCGGTCTAATCTGAAGTTTGCGAAGCAGTATTCGACATTTTCCAAACTTCATCATGCTGCAGGCCGATCTGAAGTCGTGGATTGGGTAGATCGATATCCTTGTCTTGGTGATGCGACTGGTGCAACTGGTTTTGACAGACACTATATTTACCATCCTGCTTGGGCTGCACGGATCCTCTCTCGGACTCGTCCGCTGGAGCATACCGACATTTCTTCCACCTTAACTTTCAGCACCCTTCTTTCTGCGTTTATACCAACTCGATTCTTCGATTACCGGCCGGCGCCCATCGTTCTTAACGGCCTGCAGGCCGGTAGCACAGACCTCGTGAACCTTCATTTTGCAGATGAGTCCATCGACTCATTGTCTTGCATGCATGTCATGGAGCACATTGGGCTCGGTAGATACGGGGATCCGCTCGATCCGATGGGCGATCGAAAAGCCGCAGGTGAACTGCAGCGAGTTCTGAAAAGAGGAGGCAACCTGCTTGTTGTTGTACCCGTCGGGCGACCTCGAGTGCAGTTTAATGCTCATCGCATCTATGATCATCGAGATTTCCGGGATTGGTTCGATGAGCTCGAACTGGCTGAGTTTTCCCTTGTTCCCGACGGCGACGCCCCTCATGGTCTCATCGTTAATCCACCACCAAGCCTTGTTGACGAACAGGAGTATGGCTGTGGCTGCTATTGGCTCAGAAAGCCATAATTCCTTGAGTCACTCGGCGGATCCAGCATTATGCTGCTAGATATCCCTGCCGATCTCTGTAGACCTAGACACGCTGTGCATTCGCTGCCGCCTTGAAGGCCAGTGGCGTCTTCAGTTCTCGAATGATTCTTTCACCTGGTATGTGATGTCTCACGCCGCTTTTCCCAGTTGTACCAGGTGAGCTTCCCCAGTCTGGTTGTGGGCATTTGAATAGACGGTTCACAGGTGCAATGAATACTTACAATCTGACAGCATTAGTGCCTTGGCCTTATGAAGTAGGCGTGGCTTTGCTCGTTGGCTATGGGGCTAACACATGAAGGTCAGCCAGCCAGAAATCGACCACTCAATGTCTGAAATGAAGAAAGCAGCTATTTTTCTTGACCGCGACGGCACCCTTAATGTCGAGAAGGGCCATCTATTTCGGTATGAGGACTGGGAATGGATCCCTGGCGCTGTTGAGGCGATCATTCAGATCAACCGCATGGACCTTATGGCCATAGTGATCACTAACCAGGCTGGCGTTGCCAGGGGGTACTACGACGAAGTCGCTATTCATGAACTGCACAATCAAGTTACTAATCTGCTCTCGCAATGCGGCGCCAGGATTGATGCCTACTATTACTGTCCCCATCATCCTCAGTATGGTGCCATGGTTCACTGTACTTGCAGAAAGCCTGCACCTGGTATGTTATTGCAGGCAGCAGAAGATCATAATCTTGACATGAGCCGGTCTTGGATTATTGGCGATAAGCTGTCTGATGTTGAAGCGGGCTTCCGTGCAGGTGCCACGCCTATTCTTGTGCGAACGGGATATGGAGCGATGCAACAAGCTCTTGGCGCTCTTGGCGTTCAAATCCAACCGGATGTTCTGTCGGCAGTACAGTCAATTGAGCGTTCAGGCCAGCGGCGATCTCATTATTCTTCATGACTTCAACTCATTGCCCTTGGGACGCGCTGTGATGGGACTCTTCTCTGGTCTTCAAGGGCTCCAACATGCACGCTTACCGCATCTGAGGCCTGTAGGCCATGGTTTTCGCCATGGGTCGAGCTGAGCTGACTTGGCCCTGCTGGCGCCTGCAGGATCTTTCCGAATGTGAGACTTGGCCTCATGCCATACGTTGAGAGGAGCTATCCCCCGATCGGCGGCGGCCACCACTTGCCACTGCGACGAGAGGTGAGGCTCCTGCTGCTGTTCAGATAGCTGTTGTCAACGTCGCTGGTTTGCTTTCCACTCCCAGTGACCGTGGGTTGATCCATGCAACCTCCGGCAGATAGCAGCACCGTATGGCTCGTGACCACCGGCGCTGTATTTGTTGGCGTGCCTGTTCGTCGTCGACAGGCTGAGGCCCACAGCTCTCTATGGCCTGACAGGTATGAAGCTGTTCTGGGCGCAAACTTGATGACGCCGTTTCAATGCCGACCGGTGCACGATTCCCAAACGAAGCCAGCCAGGCCATGTGGCACTTGGGTTTACTATCGATCAGCAGGTCAGTCGGCAACAGGGCATTCCTGGCCTCCGTGGTGCCGTAGGGCATCACTTAGGCCCACTCCTCCTTCAGGGTTTTGAGGTCGACGATGTCGGCCGGCGTCCATACCGATTGGCTGCGTCGTAGGTTCTTGGGCTGTCTGGCATGGCCTTCTTCAATATCAATCCCATGGCCTGGCAGGCTTTGCGCCAGCCATCGCCCATCTAGGTAGACCCGTTGTCGCTGAGTAACCGCGGGTACTCGATTCCGTGACCGTTGAACCAAACCACCGCGCGGCTCAGGAAGATCGCGGTGCTTGTCCCCTTTCTCGTTGGCCGGAGCCCGGATGAAGGACCTGCAGGTGCCGTTTTGATTTGTGATGTTGACCTTCTCCTTGTTATCCCCGGGAGAGGAGCCCTTTTGTGGATTGCCCGTGATCCGACGGCCTACCCGCTCAAACTGGGCCAATGTGTGATGTCGACATGACTGTGGATGTTCCACTCCTCTGTTAGCCGGACCAACCTCGTGATGCGACACAACGAAGCTCTCTTCACGCTCACGACGAGTCTTGCTGATATAATCTGGCGCGGCGTAGCCCTCAGGCAAGTGGAAGTTCTCCCATCGTGGTCTCAGTGTTCGATTGGAACTGGACAGCACCCAATCCGTCACTGATTGACTTGTTCCCTGCGCAGATACTTGAGTTGTTCAATCCTTTTGCCTGACCCAGTGATG
The DNA here is from genome assembly GCF_024345635.1 of Cyanobium sp. Lug-B. Classification (NCBI taxonomy): domain Bacteria; kingdom Bacillati; phylum Cyanobacteriota; class Cyanophyceae; order Synechococcales; family Prochlorococcaceae; genus Cyanobium; species Cyanobium sp. Lug-B. The sequence continues at coordinate 16,225 of NZ_JAGQBM010000011.1, read as the reverse complement.
CGACTCATGCTGCCGATCGTCAAAGCTGATGGAGGTATTCCTCGCCAACTCTATGCTTGTAATCAGTTTAGAAGGAAGGCGCAGTCGTCGATTCGGGGTCTGTTCTCAATTACTTCTCGAATTCAGGACCCAGCTCTGATTGTCGGGACCACGAATTCAAGCAAGCGTGACCAGTGGGTCCAATCAGTTCTGGCGCAGATTGCTCCTGGCGCACGGTTGCTGGATGCCGGCTCTGGCGAGCAGAAGTATCGACAGTTCTGTTTGCATCTGAACTACGTCTCGCAAGACAATGCGGCTTATGACGGGAAGGGTGATGGCCGTGGGGGTCATGTTGAGGGCTGGACGTATGGAGCGACTGACTATGTCTGCGATATCGTCGCCATCCCGGCACCCAATGATTCTTTCGACGTCGTCTTGTGTACGGAGGTTCTAGAGCATCTCCCTGACCCTTTGGCCGCGATTGGAGAGCTTGCACGTGTGTTGCGACCTGGTGGTCTGCTTCTGCTGACGGCTCCATTCTGCAGCTTTACTCACTTCTCCCCTTATTTCTTCTCAACTGGCTTTTCCACTAACTGGTATTCCAGCCATTTAGAAGATCTTGGATTTGCCAGTGTGGAGATGACGCCGAATGGAAACTACTTTGAGTATCTTGCTCAAGAAATCAGGAGGCTGCCGCAGATGTCCAGCTCTTACTCCCTTGCGAAAGAGTCGTGGCGGGTGCGATTGGCGATGCTTGTTATTCTGAGATTTTTGCAGGTCTGCTCATCTCTTGATCGCGGTTCTTGGGACTACAGCTGTTTCGGCTGGCATGTCAAGGCGACCAAGGCCATGGCCTCCTCGGTTCCTGCTGATTAGATGACGTCTCAATCTCCGCGTGTTTCGGTGGTCTTGCCCGTTTACAACGGTCTCCCCTATCTGCATGCGGCCATCTCCAGCATTCTTTCTCAGTCGTTTACGGACTTTGAGCTGATCGTTATTGATGATGGTTCTGTTGATGGGTCGGCTACTGTTCTTGATGATTTCGACGATCAGCGCATCCGCTTTTTCCGCCACTCCAACCAGGGCCTTGCCCGTACCCTCAACCATGGCATCTCCCTTGCCTGTGGAACCTATGTGGCTCGGCAGGATCAGGACGATCTTTCCCATCCCGATCGCCTCGCCTTGCAGGTTGCTCACATGGATGCACACCCGGACTGTGTTCTAGTGGGTTCATGGGCCCAGATCATGGAGGTGGATCGTCTCGTGGAACGGTTTCACCGCCATCCTGTCGATGAGCCAACCCTGCGCTATCAGCTGCTGTTCAACAACCCTTTTGTCCATAGCTCTGTTCTCCTGCGACGTTCCGCGTTGCAGCACGTCGGCGGCTATACGACAGACCCAGCGCGGCAGCCGCCGGAAGACTATGAATTGTGGTCGCGCCTTTCTCGTATTGGCTCCGTTGCGAACGTTGGCCAGGTTTTGCTCCTCTATCGGGAGATTCCGGGCAGCATGTCCCGAGTCGGCCCGTCCCCATTCCGTAGTCGCCTGATCACGATCAGCGCGGAGAACATCGCCGCCGCAGCCGGTTTGCCCAGTGGTGATCCGTGCGTGCATGCCATCGCCGCGCTCACCCATGGTGACGCCTCGTCACTTCAGCCCCCACTCGACTTTGCCCGGATGCAGCAGGTCCTGCTTCAGGCGATCCAGAGCCTCGCTTCGGGTCAAGCCCTGACACCCCTCAGCCAGGACGCCCTTGCCCGCGTCCAGGCCATGAAGGGGGCATGGATGGTCCGTGCGTCGCCCGCCTACGAACTCCTGCATACCGTCGGCCCTTTGCGGAACCTTGCCAAGCGGATCTGGCGGCTGGCCCAACGGTTCAGGGGCCCGCAATGAAAACCATCGTCATCGGTGGTGCCGGGTTCATCGGCTCCCTCGTCAGCCAGCAGCTGATCGCTTCCGGCCGTGAAGTCACCGTCGTGGGACGGCGTCCCCCCGGAGCCCACACGGCCTCCCTGCCGTACGCCTATCGCTGCGCCGATCTCGGCAACCGCGCCCAGATGCGGGAGATCCTCGAGCCGGGCTGTGAGGTGATCGACCTGGCTTACGCCACCGTCCCGAAGACCAGTTACGGCGACCCTGCCTTCGATCTGCTCGCCAATCTGCCTGGCAGCGTCGGATTGCTGGAGGAGGCGCTGGCCGTCGGGGTTCGCCGTCTGCTGCTTGTTTCCTCTGGTGGCACGGTCTATGGCCCTCCGTGCATCCTGCCTATTGCGGAATCCCACCCAACAGCTCCCATCAGCCCCTACGGCATCACCAAGCTGACCATCGACCATTACGCCCTGATGTTTCATCACACCCGTGACCTGCCGGTGGTGGTGGTGCGGCCTGCCAACGCCTACGGCGTCCAGCAGCGTTCCAGGACCGGCCAGGGTTTCCTCGCCGCTGCCATCGACTCCACTCTTTCGGGCCGTGAGATCGAGATCTATGGCGAAGTGGGCACCATCCGCGATTACATCCATGTCAGCGATGTGGCCAGTGGCATCCTTGCGGCCCTGGATTTCGGCGGAGACGGTGAAACCTATAACATCGGAACCGGAATCGGGGCCAGTAATCTGGATGTGATTGCCATGCTGCGTCCCTTGGCCGAGGCTACCGGCCGCACCATTCAGGTGCGCCATCTTCCCTCACGGCGTTTCGATGTGGAGGCCAATGTGCTCGATGCCCAGAAACTTCGCTCTGCCTGCGGATGGCGTCCGGATGTATCTCTCCAGGGTGGTCTCACTGAGATGTGGGATCATGCCCTAACGACGTCCTCCACCCTTTGAGGACGCGCCCTGCCCGCCCGATTCAGAACCATGGGACTCCTTAGTCGGCTGCTGGATCTTCGTAGGTCCTCGGCTGAACGTTCTACATCCCTGGACCCCTTCCTCGGCACGGCCAACCCATCGCGCAATCGCGCCTGCGGGGAGTTCGAAGTGGACGGTTGGGTCACCTCAGCATTCGTGGCCCGCACCCTGGTTCCCCTGGTCGGCGTCCATCCCTTCCCCCTCCAGGAACTGATGCTGATGACGGCGACGGTCTGTCACTTTGAGCCCTCGCTGATCTTCGAGTGGGGCACCAACATCGGCAAGTCGGCGAGGATCTTTCACGAAATTGCCCAGTTCTTCCACATCCCGACCACCATCCATACCTGCGATCTCCCCGACGATGTCGACCATGTGGAACATCCCCATGCCCAGCGGGGCGTGATGGTACGGGGCCTCAAGGATGTGCAGATGCACCAGGGCGACGGCCTGACCACTTCCCTGGACCTCTGGGAACGGGCGGGGCGTCCCCCTTCCCCCTTGTTCTTCCTTGACGGTGACCACAGCCACGCCAGCGTCAGGCGTGAGATCGACGGGATCCTGGCGGCCATCTCTGATCCGGTGCTGCTGCTCCACGACACCTTTCTCCAGTCCCCCGAATCTGGTTACAACATCGGACCCCGCCAGGCCATTGAGGAGTCGTTGGCCGCCCATCCCGGCCGCTTCCAGGCGGTCCATTCCGGCCTCAGTCTCCCGGGCATGACCCTGCTCTATGGCGCCGACCCGGCAACGGCGTAGGTTCGCCCCAACCCCCTCGATCCATGAAGATCCTCCATACGGTCGAGTCCTACCTTCCAGCCCGGCATGGCATGTCTGAGGTGGTACGCCAGATCTCAGAACGCCTCGTGCAGCGAGGTCATCACGTCACGGTTGCCACAAGCAACGACCAACGGCGGCAAACCAGTCAGATTGAGGGCGTTGATGTCCGGTCCTTTGATGTCTATGGCAAGAGCGCAATAGGAATCTGGGGAGATGCTTCTGGCTACCAGAAATTTCTTCTCGACTTTAATCCAGATGTCATTGTGAACTTTGCGGCCCAACAATGGGCTACCGACCTTACCCTGCCGCTGCTCTCCAGGCTGAAAGCCCGCAAGGTGTTCGTGCCAACGGGCTTCTCTGCGCTCGCCGATCCGATTTTTCGAAACTATTTCTCCGCAATGGGAGAGTGGATGCGCAGCTATGACGCCTGTGTCTTTCTTTCCGACTCCTACCGAGATGTCGACTTCGCTCGCACGGCCGGTGTTGAATCGATTGCCATCATTCCGAATGGAGCAGCGGCCGAAGAATTTGATCGCTCCAAAGATGCTGCATTGCGTGACCGTCTTGGAATTCCGATCGACCACCATCTGATCTTGCATGTGTCTGGCTATCTTTCATTGGCAAAGGGCCAGGCCGAAGCGGTAGAGATCTTCTCCCGCTCTCGCTTAAGGAAAGCAACGCTTTTGCTCGTCTGTCCTGACTTCGACCGACCAGCCTTATCATTTGTCAAGCCGATTCATATCCTCAAATCTCTCTACTACATCGCCTGCGGCAAAAGTCTGCGTGGCGTTGTCTTTCCCCTTTGGTTTCAATTCTTGCGCCGATTGCGGCGGAGGCGCAACAGAGCCCAAGACCGCCAAATCAAGTGTGTTTCCCTCTCGCGTGAGGACACAATCAGTGCCTTCCTCGAGGCCGACCTGCTGCTGTTCCCCTCCTGGATCGAGTGTTCCCCCCTGGTGCTGTTCGAAGCCGCCGCGTCCCACACGCCCTTCCTGGTCACACCGGTGGGCAATGCAGCGGAGATCATTGCCTGGACCGGGGGGGGCGAGCTGTTGCCCGGTGAGCGCAGTGACGACCGGGAAGGCAGCGTGCGAGCCGATGTGCCCGCCGGGACCCAGCGGCTGGAGGCCCTGTTGGCCGACGCCCCCGCCCGCACCAGGATGGCCGCCTCCGCCCACCGGGCCTGGCAGGCCCACTTCACCTGGGAGCGCATCGCCGACCAGTACGAACGGCTGTACCGCTGCCTTCTGGAGGGGGAGGCGATCACCGATCAGTTCCCGGCTCCGCCCCAGCTCTGATGCGCACCCTCACCCTGATCTTTTCCAAGGATCGGCCCCTCCAGTTGCAGGCGACCCTGGCGTCGTTCGCCCTGCATTGCCGTGAGGCGGCGCAGACGCCGGTCACGGTGCTCTACCGGACCAGCTCAGAGGCGTTTGCCCAGGGTTACGCCCAGCTGCAGCAGGAGTTCCAGGGTCGACTGATGATCGACTGGGTGGAGGAGCGCTCCTTTCGCCACGACCTGCTGGCCTGCCTGCGGCAACCCCCCGCCGCCTCCCGCTGGCGCCGGATCCTGGATCGGCTGCGGCTGCGCTCCTGGCGTCCGCGCTGTGAGCAGCTGCTGTTCCTCGTCGATGACAACATTTTCGTGCGGCCCTTTTCGCTGCGATCGATCGTGGAGGCCCTGGAGCAGCAGCCCTCCGTCATCGGCTTCTCCCTGCGCGTCGGCCGCAATACCACGCGCTGCTATTCGATGAACTGTGCCCAGCCGCTGCCGGATTTCCAGCAGGTGGCTTCGGGTCTGCGCTTCCGCTGGGTGGGCCAGACCGGCGACTTCGGCTACCCGGTCGAGGTGTCCAGTTCCGTCTACCGCCTCGCCGATCTGATCGGCCTGCTGCGGACGCTCCCCTATACCAACCCCAACCGCCTGGAGCAGGTGCTCTCCTCTTCCAGTTCCCTCTTCGCCCTGGGCAAGCCTGACCTGCTCTGCTTCGAGCAGTCGGTGGCCTTCTGCGCACCCATCAACAAGGTGCAGACGATCCTCGACAACCGGGCCGGCGCCTCCGATGACTACTCCAGCGAGGCCCTGCTCGAACGCTTCCTCGCGGGGCAGCGGGTGGATGTGGCGGCCCTGAAGGATTTCGTTCCCCGGGCCGCCCACGAGGAGATCGAGCTTCCCCTGCAGTCCGCTTCGGCGTTGTGACCGCGCCCATCGCGACCCTGCTCTGCATGAAGGGGGACACCCCGGTGGCCCTGGCCCTGCGGGCCATCCGCAGCACGGCCGCCAGCCTGGCCGCCGGCGATCTCCTCTACCTGCGGGTGGATGGAGGGGCCCTCAGCGATCCAGAGCTGTTCCGTGCCGCCGCCGCCCCGGCCCGGCTGGTGCTTCGGGAGGTGGCCGAGGGACGGGGGCTGGCCCACGGCCTCAACCAGCTGGTGGAGGAGGTGCTGCGCGATCCCGGCATTGCTCTGATCGCCCGGATGGATGCCGACGACGAATCCCTTCCCGGAAGGATGGAGCGCCAGCGCCGGTTCCTGGCGGAGCATCGGGAGGTCGACATCCTTGGCACCGCCTGCCATGAGGTCGATGAGCACGGCGCCTATCTGCAGCTCAAGCGCATGCCCCTCAGCCATCGGGCGATTGTGGCCACCCTGCCCCGCAGCAATCCCCTCAACCACCCCACGGTGATGCTGCGGCGCCGTGTCTTTGAATCCGGCCTCCGGTACCGGGAGGATGTGAAACGCACCGAGGACTATCACCTCTGGATCTCGGCGGCGGGATCAGGTTTCGTGTTCGCCAACCTGGCGGAACCGCTGCTGAACTTCCAGCGGGATTCCGGGTTCTTCGGGCGCCGTGGTGGCTGGCGGCAGGCCTGGGCCGACCTGCATGTGCGGATCCGGGCGATGCGGGAGCTGAACATGTTCAGTCCGCGTAATTGTCTTTGGGCCTTTTCCGCATTCCTGCTAAGGCTGCTTCCCGGTTGGGCTCAACGATGGCTCTATCTGCGTCTACGCTGATCAATCGGCCTGCCGAGGGGTTTGGGCTTTGCAAAACAATCATTTCTCAGGTCTTCTGTATGGAAACAGTAATCCAGTTTTGATTCTTTGATGTGCTGATCTCGAATCTTGCATTCTCCGGCAGCTTCTCGTCAATAAAGTGCTTTTCGTTTCTGTTCCAAACGGCAAATCTGCCATCGATCTCGCATAAATTCCATTGATGAAGACCGTTGTAATCTTCGGATACCGCTACATTGATGTGATGGCCTAAAAGCACTGTGCCAGATGGCTTTACCAGCGAAAACATCTGCTGGATTGCCGATACGGGATCATAGCAATGATCAAGGCAGTTGCTCGCATAGGCAAAATGAAAAGAATCGGGCCTATATGAATCCAATAAACTCTCCGCATCACATTGAATGACGGGAAATCTAGAGTTGATTCCAAAGTCCCTGAAAATGGCGGCGAAAGCATCTGCCAATGCATCAGTTGGTATGATTGTGATGACTTTATCCGCAACTCCTTTGCCGCCAAGGGATGCCATGGCACCAACGCCTACCTCTAGGCATAAGATATCCCTTTCCGGAAAATGTGAAATAAAAGCTGGAAATTGAAAGTCAAAATCGGAATCCAGTCTCTGTCGGTAAGAATCAGCCCAGTTCCAGCCATCTAGGGCCACAGATAAAGACCAAAACCGAAGTTCATCCACAAGCCCTTCCTGCCATTGCTTGTAGGCATCGGTTGCGATGTCTTTGGGTGGGGGGACGAACTCAATGGCGATTTGCTTGCAGCGGCGTTCTACAGCATGTTGGTACACGCTCTTTCTCTTGAATATCTTCCTTGCGAAGGCTTTCAGCTGCTGCCGCACGGCACTCCCTGATTCACTCTTTAACTCTACCATGAACCGACGTTTTCCCTTGGGCTTAGTTTCGTGTTTTCTCAGTTGTAGCCAGCCTTAGTGCCTTTCTGGAAGACTCGGTCTGTTGCTTTAGTTTTTGGTGCATGGTCAAGCATGGCTCGCAATCGTTAAGATGATGCATAGCCGTATTTGTTCTTCCTTCTCCACGCCCAGCCATCCCGGCAGATGTCCTCCAGATTGCGGGTGGTGGACCAACCCAGCAGCTGCTGCGCCGCGGTTGAATCGGCCACACTCTCCGCCACATCGCCTGGCCTGCGGGGCGCGAATTCGTAGGCCACAGGACAACCGTTGATCCGCTCGAAGGCCTCGATCATTTCGAGCACGGAGTGTCCCTGACCGCTGCCGAGATTCAGGGTGAGGATCTGTTCGTCCGTCGTCAGGAGCAGATCCAGGGCCTGCCTGTGGCCCTCGGCCAGATCCATCACATGGATGAAGTCACGGATGCCGGTGCCATCCGGTGTGGGCCAGTCGGAGCCGAAGATCTGCACGTGGGATCGGAGTCCCATGGCCACCTGGGTGATCAGGGGGAACAGGTTGGAGGGCACCCCGTTGGGGTCTTCGCCGATGCGTCCGCTGGGGTGTGCTCCCACGGGGTTGAAGTAGCGCAACCTGGCCATGCGCCAACCCGGTTCGCTGGCGGCCGTGTCGGCCAGCATCCGCTCCACCGCCGCCTTGGTCTGTCCGTAGGGATTCGCGGGCTGGACACAGGCGCTCTCAGGAATCGGCAGCTCCTTCGGGCAGCCGTAGAGCGCGGCGGTGCTGCTGAACACGATCGTCCGGCAGCCGTTGCGCCGCATCGCCTCGAGCAGGCAGCGGGTGCCTTCGACGTTCACGTGCCAGTAGCTCAGCGGCTCCTGGATCGAGTCACCCACGGCCTTGAGGCCGGCGAAATGCAGCACGGCCGCCACGTCCCCGCCGCCGCTGGCGCGGAACGCCCCATCGAGGGCCTCCGGGCTTCGGATGTCACCGTTGATGAAACGCAGCCGGCGATCACCCGTGGCGGTTTCCCAGGCCTGATGAACTCCGTCCTTATCAACAGTCTGCCGGCAGGGGCTGAGCTGGCAGATTTCTGCCACCCGGTGGAGCGCTTCGACGCTGCTGTTATGCAGGTTGTCGATGACAACCACGTCGTGGCCGGCACCGATCATCACCAGACAGGTGTGACTGCCAATGAAGCCAGCCCCTCCAGTGATCAGTACAGTCGCCAAGGACCATGACCAAGGGTTGGCAATTCTACGCGGTTACGGGCCGTCCATCCCGTGAGACTCAAGGAAGAGCCTTGAACCGGGCCATGGAACCCCGGGGGTGCACACCCGGCTGGGCGCCCCTGGCTCTGGCCAGCAGGCGAATCGTCTTGATCAGGATCAGTGTGTCAAGCATCAGGCTGGCATTGCGCAGGTAATAGAGGTCGTAGCTGAGTTTCATCCGGCTGTCCTCAATGCTGGCTCCGTAGGGATAGCAAACCTGTGCCCATCCGCTGAGGCCGGGCCGCACCCAGTGGCGGACCCGATAATGCTGGATCTGCTGCTCCAGGGTGGCTTCGATCTCGGGCCGTTCCGGCCTCGGGCCGATCAGGCTCATTTCCCCTTTGAGCACGGCAATCAGCTGGGGAAGTTCATCGATGCGCAGCCGCCTCAGCAGGGCCCCCACCCGCGTGATGCGGGGGTCGTTGCGGCTGGCCCAGCGGGCCCCCCGTGCCTCCGCCTCCTCGCACATGGTCCTCAGTTTCCAGACCTCGATGGCCTCTCCGTAGAGACCGGTCCGGACCTGGCGGTAGAGGATTCCCCCCCCGCCCTCGAGACGGATCGCCAGGGCGGAGACGAGCAGCACCGGGGCGGTGAGAATCAGCAGCAGGCTGGCGACGATCAGATCCCCCATGCGCTTGAGCCGCCATCCCCAGCGGTTGGGCTGCAGCTCGAAGCCGTCGGCCTGCAGCAGCCAGCGGCTCGAGAACAGCTCCGGCGGGACCCGCTGGAGGTGGTGCTCGGCCCAGATGACCAGACTGCAGACGCTGGCGCCCCGTTCCCGTCGCGCCAGCAGCCGCTGCAGCAGGGCATCGTTCAGTTCGGCCGCCTCGCTCACGGCGATGCCGTCAACCGCCACCAGGATGGTCTCGAAGGACGGCTCCAGGGCACGGCAGTCGCAGTAATGGAGATCCAGCAGGTTCTGGCCGCCGTCCCGTTCCAGTTCCCGCTGCACCACCGTCAGTTCGGCCGCCTCCCCCACCAGCAGCCAGGCCTGGCGCCGGCTCAGCAGCCGGGTGACCAGCAGCTGCGCCGTCCCTGACGCCAGCGTGACCGCTGCCAGCAGGGGAAGGACGAAATTGCGGAAGGTCCGTGGATCCTCCACCTTCAGGCCCCAGTTGAGACCCACCACGACGACCGCCAGCACCAGCAGGGCGACCACGGCGGTGGCGCCCAGCCGTCGCCGCTGGGAATCCCGCTGCCCCTGGTCGGGCTTGGAGTAGCGCCCCAGCAGGTAGGAGGTTCCCACCCAGAGCAGGGCCAGGCCCACGATCGAGCCGGTGATGCCCGCCCAGCGGTCGAACCGCTGCAGGAACAGGGTGTTGTAGGTCCCCAGCAGCAGCAGGGTGTCGAACAGGGCCAGCCCCAGCAGCAGCCGCCGCTGTCTCAGCCAGGGAGTCCGCCACCACATGCCTTGCCGCCTCCGCCTCCGCTCGACTTTATGGGCGCTGCCGGACCCGGTCCCGGCCGCCCCATTTGACCGAGGGGCACCCCATGGGGCATGCTCGATCAGCCGGCAACGCCCGGCGCGGAACCCGGCAGTGGCCGATCCTGCGGATGTAGCTCAGTGGTAGAGCATCTCCTTGCCAAGGAGAGGGTCGAGAGTTCGAATCTCTTCATCCGCTTGTCTTTTTCACGATCGTCTTCAGCATCAGCCGCTGGCTGTCCACCCGGCTGAAGCCCAGCTTCTCGTAGAAGCCCTCCCCCGTGGTGGTCATGAGGTAGACGCGCTCGGCCGCCGTCACCTGCGGGCTGGCCAGCAGCGCCTCGACGATCCGCCGGCCGACCCCCCGCCCCTGCTGGTCCTCGGCCACCACCACGTCCCAGAGAACGGCGCGGAACACCCCGTCGCTGGTGGCCCTCCCGAAGCCCACCAGGGTGCCCGCCTGCCAGGCGCTCACCACCACCTGGCTGCCGCTGAGCATCCGCCCCAGCTGGGCGGGCCGGCGGCCGGTGGCCCAGAAGCTGTGGCCATCGAGCAGGGCGCCGAGGGCCGCCAGCTGCCAGCGCAGGCGCAGGCGCAGCCGGCCGTGGCGGACCAGCCGGATCGGGGCGACGGAGGGGGTCTCGGGCCTGGGGGGGGCGCTGCTCAACGGACCGGGGTGGGACGCATCAGCTGCGAATCCTGCTCTGCGGCCGGCGCCGGGGTGCGGATCCCCGACGGCAGGGGCGCTGAAAACCCTTGCTGCAGCTCACTTCTTCGCCGCCGGTCACCATTTTGCGATGGTAGGGTAAGCAACTACGGACAGGCCCTTTCCATGCTCAAGCTGCTGCTGGGTGATCCCAATGCCCGCAAGCTGAAGCGTTACCAGCCGTTGGTGTCCGACATCAATCTGCTGGAGGAGGAGATCGAGCCCCTCAGCGATGAGGAGCTGCGGGGCCTGACGGCCGAGTTCCGCCAGAAGCTGGAGAAGCCCGAGACGGCGGCCCGGCGCAAGGCCCTGCTCGATGAGCTGCTGCCCCAGGCCTTCGCGGTGGTGCGGGAGGCGGGCAAGCGGGTGCTGGGCATGCGCCACTTCGACGTCCAGCTGATCGGCGGCATGGTGCTGCACAACGGCCAGATCGCCGAGATGAAGACCGGCGAGGGCAAGACCCTGGTGGCCACCCTGCCGGCCTACCTCAACGCCCTCACGGGGGCCGGGGTGCACGTGGTCACGGTGAACGACTACCTGGCCCGGCGTGACGCCGAGTGGATGGGCCAGATCCATCGCTTCCTTGGGCTGAGCGTCGGCCTGATCCAGCAGGACATGAGCCCGCCGGAGCGGCGCCGCAACTACGCCTGCGACATCACCTACGCCACCAACTCGGAGCTGGGCTTCGACTACCTGCGCGACAACATGGCGAGTGACATCGCCGAGGTGGTGCAGCGCGACTTCCACTACTGCATCATCGACGAGGTGGATTCGATCCTCGTGGACGAGGCCCGCACCCCCCTGATCATCTCCGGCCAGATCGAGCGGCCCCAGGAGAAGTACATGCAGGCGGCCCGGATCGCCGCCGAGCTGCTGCGGGCCGCCGAAATGGGCAAGGACGGCATCGATCCCGAGGGCGACTACGAGGTCGACGAGAAGCAGCGCAACGTCACCCTCACCGATGAGGGCTACCAGAAGGCCGAGCAGCTGCTCGGGGTCCAGGACCTCTTCAACCCCCAGGACCCCTGGGCCCACTTCATCAACAACGCCCTCAAGGCCAAGGAGCTGTTCGTCAAGGACGTCAACTACATCGTGCGGGGCTCCGATGCGGTGATCGTCGACGAGTTCACCGGCCGGGTGATGCCGGGGCGTCGCTGGAGCGATGGCCTGCACCAGGCGATCGAGGCGAAGGAGTCCCTGCCGATCCAGCCCGAGACCCAGACCCTGGCCAGCATCACCTACCAGAACTTCTTCCTGCTCTACCCCCGCCTCGCCGGCATGACCGGCACCGCCAAGACCGAGGAAGTGGAGTTCGAGAAGACCTACAAGCTGGAAGTGGCGGTGGTGCCCACCAACCGGGTCCGCTCCCGCTCCGACTGGCCCGATCAGGTCTACAAGACCGAGACGGCCAAATGGCAGGCCGTGGCCGCCGAGACCGCCCAGGTGCACAGGAGCGGCCGGCCGGTGCTGGTGGGCACCACCAGCGTCGAGAAGTCCGAGCTGCTTTCCACCCTGCTGCAGGAGCAGGCGATCCCCCACAACCTCCTCAACGCCAAGCCGGAAAACGTCGAGCGGGAGGCCGAGATCGTGGCCCAGGCGGGCCGGGCCGGTGCCGTCACCATCGCCACCAACATGGCCGGCCGGGGCACCGACATCATCCTGGGGGGCAACAGCGACTACATGGCCCGCCTCAAGCTGCGGGAAGTGCTGCTGCCCCGGCTGGTGCGCCCCGAGGAAGGCCATCGCCCGCCGGTGCCCCTGCAGCGCTCCACCGAGGCGCCGGCCGGCTTCGGCGGCGCCGTGGCCCCCAGCTCCCGTCCGGCCAGTGAGGCCCGCGCCATCGGCAACCTCTATCCCTGCAGTCTCTCCGAAGAAACGGAGAAGGCCCTCGCCGGCTTCTCCCGTGATCTGGTGGCGGCCTGGGGAGACCGCACCCTCACGGTGCTCGAACTCGAGGACCGCATCGCCCAGGCCGCCGAGAAGGCCCCCACCGACGACCCCCAGATCCAGCGGCTGCGGGAACTGATCGCCCAGGTGCGCGCCGAGTACGACGTGGTGGTGAAGCAGGAGGAGGCCCAGGTCCGCGCCGCCGGCGGCCTGCACGTGATCGGCACCGAACGCCACGAGTCGCGCCGGGTCGACAACCAGCTGCGGGGCCGGGCCGGCCGCCAGGGCGACCCCGGCAGCACCCGCTTCTTCCTGTCCCTGGAGGACAACCTGCTGCGCATCTTCGGCGGCGACCGGGTGGCGGGCCTGATGAACGCCTTCCGGGTGGAGGAGGACATGCCGATCGAATCGGGCATGCTCACCCGCTCCCTGGAGGGGGCCCAGAAGAAGGTGGAGACGTACTACTACGACATGCGCAAGCAGGTGTTCGAGTACGACGAGGTGATGAACAACCAGCGCAAGGCGGTATACACCGAGCGGCGCCGGGTGCTGGAGGGACGGGAGCTCAAGCAGCAGGTGATCGGCTACGGCGAGCGCACCATCGACGACATCGTCGAGGCCTACGTCAACCCGGATCTGCCGCCCGAGGAATGGGATCTCACCCGCCTGGTGGAGAAGGTCAAGGAGTTCATCTACCTGCTGGCGGATCTCTCCCCGGATCAGGTGAGCGGCCTGTCGATGGAGGAGCTCAAGGCCTTCCTGCAGGAGCAGATGCGCAATGCCTACGACATCAAGGAGGGGCAGATCGAGCAGATGCGGCCGGGCCTGATGCGGGAGGCGGAACGCTTCTTCATCCTGCAGCAGATCGACACCCTCTGGCGCGAGCACCTGCAGGCCATGGAGGCCCTGCGGGAATCGGTGGGGCTGCGGGGCTACGGCCAGAAGGATCCCCTGATCGAATACAAGAACGAGGGCTACGACATGTTCCTGGAGATGATGACCCAGATGCGGCGCAACGTGATCTACTCCATGTTCATGTTCCAGCCCCAGGTGCCCCAGGCGGTCACGGCCTGAGGGGCGTCTCCTCGTTGTTCGAGGTCTCCCCGAGGAACTCCAGGATCTCCCGGTCGCGCAGGTTCTGGGCCGTGCCGCTGCAGGGCTCCTTCAGGGGCCGGCCGGCGGCCACCTCCTGCAGGCAGGCCTGAAGCCGGTTGACGTCGTTCTCGAGGCTGTCGATCCGCTCCATCAGGTTGCGGATCACGGACGCCTCCGCATCCGGCAGGGCGGAGTGGGCCAGGGGATCGATGCGGGCCCCGGCCTGGTGGATCACCCGGCCGGGGATGCCCACCACGGTGCTGTCGGCCCCGACGTTGCGCAGCAGCACAGAGCCGGCGCCGATGCGGGTGTTGGTGCCCACGGTGATGGCCCCGAGCACCTTGGCCCCCGCCCCCACCACCACGTTGTCCATCAGGGTGGGGTGGCGCTTGCCGTGCTCCTTGCCCGTGCCCCCGAGGGTCACCCCCTGGTAGAGGAGGCAGTTGTCACCGATCACGCTGGTCTCGCCGATGACCACCCCCATGCCGTGGTCGATGAACACCCCGCGGCCGATCCGGGCCCCCGGGTGGATCTCCACGCCGGTGAGCAGGCGGCCCAGCTGGCTCAGCAGCCGGGGGATCAGGGGCAGGCCCATCCGCCAGAGGCGGTGGCTGACACGGTGCAGCTCAAGGGCGTGGAATCCCGGGTAGCAGAGCAGGATCTCCAGGGTGCCCCGGGCGGCCGGATCCCTCTGCCGGATGATGGCCAGGTCGGCCCGGAGTGCATCGAGCATGGATTCCCGCCGTCAGGCCGCCAGGAGGCCGATCTCCTTGCGCAGTTGGTCAATGGTGGCGCTGCCAAGGTAGCTCTGCGCACAGTGCACCATGGGCAGGCGCATCAGCTGGGCGCGGTTCTGGCGCAGGGTCTGCTCCACCAGGGGCAGGCTGGGCTTGTCGCAGATCACGTGGCTGGAGGCCCGCAGCAGGGCCAGCAGGCGGCTGCTGGTGTCGGGATTGGCCGTCATCACCAGCAGCTCGTTGCCCCGCATGCTGTGCAGGATCACCTCGGCGGCCCGCAGGATGCCGGGGCTGATGCTCACCAGGCCCACGCAGCTGCCGGGCCGCAGCTCCTTGAGCATGCCCAGCTCGTGGCCGAAGTCGTTGAGATCCACCGGCACCGCCCGCACGCCGTGCACCTTGGCGATCTGCTCCACCTCCTGAAGGAAGTAGCGGCTGGTGACCACCGTGCCCTTGCTGGAGGTCTCCAGCACCGATTCGAGCTCCTCGATCGGCACCACCTCGACGGGCACCTCCAGGCTGGGCTTGAGCTCCTCGGCGATCAGGATCGAGGCGCCGATGTCCTCCCTTGAGGTGCTGACCAGCACCCGGGCGCCGCAGCGCAGCCGCCAGTCGATCTCGCGGGTGAGCAGCTCCCGGGCCTGCTGCAGGGTGCAGCCGGCGTTGAGCAGGCCGTCGACGCTCTGGCGCACCTCCCGGTCGATGTCCGGCAGGGCCTTGCTGCGCAGCCCCGGCGGCGGCTTGATCTCGCGGGGGTTCTGCTGGTCGCGCACATAGATCCCCGAGCCGGCCATGGCCTCCACCACGCCGTCGGTCTCGAGCTGGCGGTAGACCTTGCTGATGGTGTTGCGGTGCAGGCCGGTCTGCATGGCCAGCTGGCGCGTGCTCGGTAGCCGGTGGCCCGGCGGGTAGTGCCGGGCGGCGATGGCGAAGCAGATCTGGTTGTACAGCTGGGTCGACGCCGGGATGTCGCTCTCCTGCTGAATGTGAAAACGCACGCCGGTGTGGCCAAGGTGTCCTTGGCCGCCACCCTAAGGAGCTTTGGGCCCCGTGACAATTCCCTCGTTGGCATACGACCATGTGCCGGTTGCCCTGTGCCGGTTTGTCCCCTTCCGCCTGCGTCGCCTCCTGGCAGACCCTTGACCCCCGGCGGCCGGAGCAGGTGCCGCTGCGCTGCTGGTGGGCCCGCCCCGCCGAGGGGCCGCCCCGGGCCGGTGTGCTGGTGCTGCCGGAGGTGTTCGGCCTCAATGGCTGGATCCGGGGCGTGGCGGAGCGGCTGGCGGCGGCGGGGTATGCGGCGCTGGCGGTGCCCCTGTTCGCCCGCACCGCCCCCGATCTGGAGCTGGGCTACGACCCCGATGCGCTGGCCCTCGGGCGCAGCCACAAGGAGCGCACCCGCACCGAAGCGCTGCTCGCCGACGTGGGCCTGGCCGCCGACTGGCTGCGGAGCCAGCTGCCCCCCGAGGCCGCGGGCGCGGGCCTGGGGTGCGTGGGCTTCTGCTTCGGCGGCCACGTCGCCCTGCTCGCGGCCAGCCTGCCGGCGGTGGCCGCCACGGGGGATTTCTACGGGGCCGGCGTGGCCTCGGGCCGTCCCGGCCGGGGGCCCCCCAGCCTG
>NZ_JAGQBM010000109.1:0-5589 GCF_024345635.1 Cyanobium sp. Lug-B | reverse complement strand
CGGCGGGCGGGCTGAGCGGGGCCGCGGGGGCCGGCGTGCCCGTGCTGGCCGGGGTGGGTGTGCCCGTGCTGGCGGCGGGCTGGGCCGGGAGGGCGGGATTGCTCGGGGCGGGCTGGGCCGCCGTGGCCGCCGTTCCCGGCCAGCTGTCTGCATAGACGTACAGGTGGCCGAGGTTGCGGCCGCCGAACTGGCGCCGCATCAGCCGCCAGCCGGGCTCCATGTGGAGCTTGAGGAATCCGGGCGCACTGCCGCGGGTGCGGGCCACCACCATCTCAGGGCCGGCTCCGGCCCTGGTGGGGAAGGCCAGCAGCAGCATGTCGCCGCCGCTGCGGGTGACCATCAGCCGGTAGGAGGTGGCCAGGTCCTGGCCGCCCACCCGCACCGAGTAGCCGTTGGCGTCGATGTAGCGGTTGCAGATGCCGGTGAAATCGAAGGTGGCCAGCAGGGGGTTCACCGGGGACGGCAGGCCCTCGCCCACCTCGAAACAGGGGCGCACCGGTTTGAGCTGCTCGTAGATGTTGAGCTGGGCCTTGTCGCCCCGGGTGCCGATGGGGGCCGCCACCAGCAGGAAGTTCTGCTGGTCCACCTCGGCGGCGGCGAACAGGGCGGAGGCGCGGGCCGGAGCGGGGGCCGCGGTGGCCAGGGCGGTCGCCAGCACCGTCAGGGCCGCCAGGCCTGCGCGGGGAAGCACGGGGAGGGTCACGGCGTTCATCGAAGCGGCCTGAATCGTATGAACGGCAACCACCGGAATCCAGCCCGTGTGGCCCAATCGGGCGGCCGGTTGTCGGGCCGGCCGAGGGGTCGCGGCGTGATCGCAGCGGGACCGCCGCGGGCTCAGGCGGGCTTGTTGATGCGGATCGCCACCAGCAGCGCCAGCACCGTGCCCGGCAGGCTGCCGGCCAGGATCCAGCGGGTGGCCTGGACGCCCAGGTCGGGGTCGCCGTAGGAGAGCTCGAAGAGCGATCCGGTGGCGGCGATGCCGAGCAGGCAGGCCAGGCCCAGGAAGAGGCCGGCCAGGGGTTTCATCGGCATGGCAATCAGCGGATCGACTGGACGTCGGAGCGGCGGAAGCCCTGCTGCTGCAGGCCCTCGTTGAGGCTGAGCTCGTCGGTGACCCGATCGACGAACAGCACGCCCTGGAGATGGTCCATCTCGTGCTGGATGCAGCGGGCCAGCAGGCCGTCGGCCTTGAGGCGGCGCGGGCGACCCGTCTCGTCGCGGTAGGTGACCTCCACCACCGAGGGACGCACCACATCGAGGTAGACCCCGGGGATGCTGAGGCAGCCCTCCTCGTAGGTGTTGAAGGAGGCCCCGGCGGCGGTGATCTCCGGGTTGATCAGCACCAGCGGCGGGGTGGCGGCCTCCTCCAGGTCGAGGTCGATCACCAGCAGCTGGCGATGCACCCCCACCTGGGGGGCCGCCAGGCCGATGCCCTTGGCGGTGTACATGCTGCGCAGCATGTCGCGGGCCAGATCCCGGACCGAGGCATCCACCTTGCTGATCCGGCGGGCCGGGGCCCGCAGCTCCTTCGAGCCCAGCTTGTGGATCTCCAGGGGTGGCCGCTCCACCGGCACCTTCGGCACCAGCACGGAGTTGCCGCCCTGTTCGGCGGACCGTGCCATCTGGGCGAAGCTGCGCGCCAAGTCGTCACCTGAAACGATGGGGAGATTCTAGAAGCAGCCTGCGGAGGACTCGGTGGGGGCGCAGCCATGGCCGGACACGGCGCCCTTGCCGGCCGAGCTGGCGGTCGGCCGGACAGCCGGCATCGCCGAACCGCGGCTGGACGGAGGGCGCCTGTTCTGGCTGGAGCAGCGACCCGGGGAGCGGGGACGCACCACCCTGATGGGACGGGGCGGGGCCGGCGCAGCCCCGGTGGACCTGACTCCGGGCACCTGGAACCTGCGCACCCGGGTGCACGAATACGGCGGCGGCGCCTATGCGGTGGCGGGCGACCAGGTCGTGTTCGTCGACGACGGCGACCGCTGCCTGTGGCAGGTCACCCTCACCAGCGACGGCGATCCCGCCACCGTCGCGGAACCCCGGCGTCTCACCGCCCCGCCCGACCCGGAGCGGCCGCGGGCCTTCGCCGATGGCCTGATCGACCGGGGACGCCGGCGCTGGATCGGCGTGATGGAGCAGGACGGCCTCGACCGGCTCGTGGCCGTGCCCCTGGCGGGGGGTGAGCCGGAGCTGCTGCACCAGCCGGCCGACTTCTGCGGCTACGCCGTGCTGGCCCCAGGCGGCGGCCACCTGGCCTGGGTGAGCTGGGAGCAGCCGTTCATGCCCTGGGAGCGCAGCCAGCTCTGGCTCGCCGCCATCGATGCGGCCGGGCAGCTGCGGCAGGCCCGGCCGATCGCCGGCTCGGCGGCCGGGGATCCCCAGGGGATCTCGGTGTTCCAGCCCCTCTGGCTCGATGACGGCTCCCTGGTGGCTGCCAACGACCGCAGCGGCTGGTGGAACCTGGAGCGGCTGGCGGACGTGTCCGCCCTGGGGCCGGACACCCTGCCCCGCTGGCAGCCGCTCTGCCCCATGGAGGCGGAGTTCGCCACGCCGCAGTGGGTGTACGGCCTGCGCACCACCGCCTGGGACGGCACGCGACTGCTGGCGGCGGCCTGCCGCCAGGGGCGCTGGGAACTGGGCAGGCTGGCGCTGGATGGCGGCCCCTGGGAGCCGATCCCCCTGCCCTTCAGCGATCTGGCCGCCCTGAGCGCCGAGGCGGGCCGGCTGGTGGCGGTGGCCGCCGCCCCCGCCATCGGCCAGGGGCTGCTGGAGCTGGAGACCGCCAGCGGCACCTGGCGGCACACGCCGGCCGCCCCGCCGCCGCTGGCGGCCGAGGCGACGAGCCTGCCGGAACCCCTCGGGTTCGACGGCCACGGCGGGGCGCCCACCCACGCCTGGTACTACCCGCCCCGGGGCGGCAGCCACGCCGAGGCCCCCCTGCTGGTGAAGGGCCACAGCGGCCCCACCGCCATGGCCGGCACCGGGCTCAACCTGGCCATCCAGTTCTGGACCAGCCGCGGCTGGGGCGTGGTGGACGTGAACTACGGCGGCTCCACCGGCTTCGGGCGGGCCTACCGCGAGCGCCTTGACGGCCAGTGGGGGGTGGTGGACGTGGCCGACTGCGCCGCCGCCGCCCGGGCCGTGGTGGCGGCGGGCAAGGCCGACCCGACCCGGGTCGCCTTCGAGGGCGGCAGCGCCGGCGGCTTCACGGTGCTGGCGGCCCTGTGCTTCACCGACGTGTTCACGGCCGGCGCCGTCCGCTATCCGGTGACCGATCCGGAGGCCCTGCTGGCCGTGGAGCATCGCTTCGAGGCCCGCTACACCGAGACACTGATCGGCCCCTGGCCCGGGGCCCGGGCGCTTTACGAAGCGCGCTCACCCCTGCGCCATGCGACGCGGATCACGGCGCCGGTGCTGTTCTTCCACGGCCTCGATGACCGGGTGGTGCCGGCCAGTCAGAGTGAGCAGATGGTGGATGCGCTCAGGCAACGCGGACAGGAGGCGGAACTGCACCTGATTCCCGGGGAGGGCCACGGCTTCCGTGACAGCGCTGTGCGCACCGCGGTGCTCGAGGCCACCGAAGCCTTCTTCCGCCGCCAGTTCCACCTGTGATCGCATCGCTGGTGCCGGGGGTGGTGGATCGGGTGGAGTGGCTGGCCCTGGCCCTGGCCGCCTTGATGGTGCTGCTGCTGGTCGGCGCCGGCATCGGCGGCCTGCTGGGCATGAAGCGCTGGGGACTGCCGGAGGCCCTGCTGGCGGGTGGCCTGGGGCTGGTGGTGGCCCCGGCCGGGCTGCTGCCCCTGCTGCCGCAGCGTGTCATCGACCTCTGGGACCAGCTGCCCCTGCCCCTGCTGACCCTGGTGTTCGCCACGCTCCTGCTGGGCAAGCCGCTGCCGAAGCTGGGGGGGCTGTGGCGCCCGCTCTCGGCCCAGGTGCTGCTGGCCCTCACCCTGGCCTTCGGCCAGTTCCTGGTGGCGGGGTTGGCGGTGCTGCTGGTGCTGCAGCCCTGGCTGGGGGTGAGCCCGGTCATGGCCTGCCTGATCGAAGTGGCCTACGAGGGCGGCCACGGCTCCGCCGCCGCCATGGGGCCCACCTATGAGCGGCTGGGCCTGGAGGGGGCCCAGGCCCTGGGGCTGGCCATGGCCACCGTCGGGCTGCTGGTGTCGACGGTGGTGGGCGGCCTGCTGGTGGTGTTGGCCCGGGCCCGGGGCTGGTTGATGTTCCCCGATGCGCTGCCGATCGAGGCAGCGATGGCGCTCGTGGAAGAGGAGACTCCGCCGCTGCAGGAGGTGCCGATGGATCTGCCCCTGGAGGCGGGCACCGTCGAGGTGCCCGCACTGTGGCGGCAGCTCAGCGACTGGGCCGTGAACCTGGGCCTGGCGGGGGTGGCGGTGCTGTTCGGCTGCGGGGCGCTGGCGGTCCTGCGCTCCATCGCTGACGCCAGCGGCGGGGTCTTCGCCCTGGTGATCGACGCCCTGCCCGTGTTCCCCCTGGCCCTGGTGGGCTCGCTGCTGGTGCGCCTGATCCTGGAGAAGAGCGGCCAGACCCAGTGGGTCTCGACCGCCATCCAGGGCCGGACCGGCACGATCTCCGCCGATCTGCTGATCACCGCCGCCACCGCCTGCCTGGATCTGAGCCTGCTGGCCCACGACTGGATCCCCCTGACGGTGCTGGCGGTGGTGGGCCTGCTGTGGAACCTGGGGGTGATCCTGCTGCTGGCGCCGCGGATCCTGCCTCCCGACTGGTTCGAGCGGGCGATCATCGAATTCGGTCAGGCCACGGGGGTGGCCGCCAGCGGCCTGCTGCTGCTGCGCATGGCCGACCCGGGCGACCGCAGCCAGGCGGTGACGGCCTTCTCGATCAAGCAGCTGCTGCTCCAGCCCCTGCTGGCCGGGGGCGTGATCACCGTGGTGGCCCCGCTGGTGGTGGACGGCTGGGGCCTGCCGGCCTGGACCGGCCTCTGCCTGGGCCTCGTGGTGCTCTGGAGCGGGCTGGGGCTGTGGCTGGCGGCGCGGGCGCGGGCGGCGGTCTGATCAGCTTCGAACGATCTGTCCCGGGTGGAAAGCTGATGCTCCGCGCATCGCACTGACGGAGACAGCTGAGGGCGGATCAAGGACATTCATTAATCTTTAACGATTAATCCACGCTTACCCTGCGAAAGTTCACCAATTCCTTAGGCTGGCTCAGCTGTATTCATGGCTACAGTTAGTCTGCCTCTGACCCCGCCCCTGCTGTCGCTGGCGGCGATGTCCGACAGCGGCCTCCCGGGCGACAACCTCACCAAAGCCACCACCGCCACCATCAACGTGGCTGCCCAGAGTGGCCTGATCGTCACCCTCGGTGGCCAGAGCAGGACCGCCGTCAACGGCACCGCCTCCTTCGCTGTCCAGCTCCAGCCAGGCAGCAACACTGTCTCCGCCACGGTCCGTGACCTGGCCGGCAACATCAGTGATCCCGGAACCCTGGTGGTGGTGCGCGATGGCTCCCCACCAGCCACACCGGTGCTCTCCCTCGACCCCGCCTCCGACAGCGGCACCCGGGGCGACAACCGCACCAACGCCGCCAGTGCCACCCTCCTCGTGGCCGCCG
>NZ_JAGQBM010000108.1:0-5636 GCF_024345635.1 Cyanobium sp. Lug-B | reverse complement strand
GTGACGGTCCCGGCGATCCCTGCTGCGGTCGCCCCCGCCGTGGCGGCCCCCGCTGCGACAGCTCCCGCCGTGGCGACCCCCGCCACCGCCGCCCCGGGTCCGGCCCCTGCCCCGGCTCCGGCCAAGGCCACCGTCACCAGCACCCGTGAGATCGTGCTGGAGCTGGGCAAGCGCACGATCAGCCTGCGGGACAACGGCAAGGTGCTGGGCAGCTGGCCCGTGGCCATCGGCGACGCCCGCACCCCCACCCCCAAGGGGCGCTTCCTGGTGGAGACCAAGGTGGTCAACCCCCAGTACCAGAGCACGGTGAGCGGCAAGATCAGCCCCACCAAGGGCCCCAATGGCCCCCTCGGCGACCGCTGGATCGGCTTCAAGCGCAGCGGCCCCAACCAGTACGGCATCCACGGCACCCCGAGCGCCTGGGCCTGGACCGTCACCTCCCGCTCCGCCGTCACCAACGGCTGTGTCCGGATGCTCACGCCCCATGTCCGCGCCCTGTTTGACCAGGTGGAGGTGGGCACACCGGTTGTGGTCAAACCCTGAGCGCCGAAGGGCGATTGCGGCAACACCGGGAGCGACCGAAGAGATTCTGGAGATTGTTCAGGAAGGGTTTGATGTCTCGGTGCAAACACCTAATGTCTTGAAACTCGATCAACAGCGGCGCGCTCCAGAACCGCCGAATTCCCTCCCATGTTCGATTCCACTCACGAACCCACCACCGACCAGCTCAACAGCACGTCGCTGAAGTGGGGCCATGACGGTGAGCTCTCCGAACTGGACCTGCAGCGGATTCTGGGTCTCCTCTCTCAGGTTGATCCCGTCGCCGAGGCGTTGATGGAGGGCCGCTCCGAAGCCGCCTGAAGGCGCCGGGCCAGGGCCCGGGCCATGCCGTCGCGGCTGGCCACCCCCCGCAGCAGCTCGACGGCGAGCCCCCCGGGGGGCAGACCATGGGGCAGATGGCCCCCCGCTCCCTCCGGCACCGCGAAGACCGGCAGCTGCCGCAGGCCATTGGGCCTGAGCTGGTCTTCAAGCCGGTCCAGATGCACCCCGGCCGGCAGCCAGACCAGGTCGGTTCGCAGACAATCCTCGAGGCAAGGCGCCTGCGAACGGCTGAGGTCGGAGGCGAGGCCGCGCTGCAGGTCCCCGATCGTCACCAGCCCCAGGGCCAGACCGGCCCGCTCCACCAGCAGGCAATGGCCATGGCTGTCGATCAGCCGGGCCAGGGCCGCTGAGGCCGCCATGGCGGCCGGCAGCACCAGCGGCGCCTCCGGGTCGAAGGCCTCCTCCACCGGAATGGCCGCCAGCTCGCCGCGGCGACGCTCCTCCTGGGGATCCGGTCCCATCAGGCCCGGATCCTGAATGCCCTGCCAGCGCTCCACCAGGGCGGCGCTGAGGCCGGCCGCCGCCATCAGCGGCAGCACGATGCGGATGTCCCGGGTGAGCTCGAACAGCAGCAGCAGGGCGGTGAGCGGCGCCCGGGCGCTGCCGGCCAGCACCGCCGCCATGCCGACCATGGCGTAGGCGGGGGGTTCGGCCACCGGCAGGTTCAGGCCGCCGCTGCCCAGCGCCTGGCCGTAACAGCTGCCCAGCACCGCCCCCAGGAACAGGGAGGGGGCGAACCCGCCCCCCACGAAGCCCGTGGCGTTGCTGACGGTGGTGGCCACCAGCTTGACGCCGATCAGGGCCACCAGCGTGAGCAGGGGGATACCGCCGTCCCGACCCAGCAGGGCTTCGATCGTGTCGTAGCCGACCCCGAGCACCTGGGGGAACACCAGGGCCATCCCGCCGAGGGCCGCCCCGCCCAGGGCCGTGGGCAGCCCCGGCGGCAACCGCCGCACCACGGCCTGGACCCGCTCGTCGCGGCCGGCGGCCAGCAGGCGGATCAGCAGCCACGACATCAGACTGGCCAGCAGCCCCAGCCCCAGGTAGAGGGGAAGCTCCAGCGGGGAGCGCACCTCATAGGCGGGCAGGCGCAGGATCGGCGTGTCGCCGAGGCACAGCTGGGTGACCAGGGCCGAGGCCACCGCCGCCACCAGGACCGCCCGCAGGCTGGGGCGGCCCGGGATGGCGCTGTAGCTGCCCTCGAAGGCGAAGAACACCCCGGCGATGGGGGCCTTGAAGCCGGCCGCCAGGCCCGCCGCCACCCCGGCCCCCACCAGGGCCTTCTGGGCCTGGGGGGAGAGGCGGCCCCGCAGGGCCACCCAGAGGCCGATGTTGCCGCCGCCTTCGACGCTGGGGCCTTCGGGGCCGAGGGAGGCGCCGCTGCCCAGGCTCAGGGAGGCCGCCACCAGCCGCAGCCAGGGCAGGCGCGGCTCGCCCGCCTGGCGGCCGTCGGCGATGGCCATCAGGCTCGACAGACCCGGACCGATGCTCCCGGCCACATGGCGCAGCAGACCCACCGCCAGGCCGCCGAGGGTCGGCACCACCACCACGGGCCAGAGGGCCAGCCAGTCCGGCGGGGTGGGCAGGCTGATGGGCGGGGGTTCGGGGAGCGGGGGCGGCGGCGGTGCCGCCGCCAGCAGGCCGATGCCGTCGAGCCCGAGCTGGAGCAGGGCCCGCAGGGGGGTGCCGCTGTCGGGGGCCAGCGGCGGCAGGTCGATCGGCGGCAGGTCGGCGGGGGTGGCGGGCGAGGAGCGCCCGATCACCAGCAGCCCCTCCACGAACGGGCCGAACAGGAAGTTGTTGATGAAGCCCAGCAGCTCGTGGAACGCCACCACCGCCAGGCCCGTCAGGGTGCCGACCAGGGCCGCCCAGGCCAGCAGGTTCCACTGGAAGGGCAGACCCCGCAGGTCGGCTTCGGCCCCGGAGGTCCGGGGACCGGAGGCCCGAGGACCGGAGGCCTCAGCTTTCGGGGCGGACGCTGGCAAAGATCTCCTCCAGGATCTCCCCGGCCCCCTGGGACCGCAACGTGCCCGCCAGCGCCACCCCGATCGCCTCGGGATCGCTGGCGGGGCCACGGCAGCTCTCGCGCAGCAGGCGCTGACCGTCGATGCTGGCCACCATGCCGGTGAGCACGAGCTCGTCGGCCTCGAAGTGGGTGTTGACGCCGATGGGCACCTGGCAGCCGCCCTCCAGGCTGCGCAGGAAGGCCCGCTCCGCCAGGCAGCGGCGGGCGGTGGGCTGGTGCTCCAGCACGGCGATCGTCTCGAGCACGGCCGTGTCGCCGTCACGGCATTCGATGCCCAGGGCCCCCTGGCCCACGGCATGGAGCGAGATGGCGGGGTCGATCAGCTCGTGGATGCGATCGCCCAGGCCGAGGCGGGTGAGGCCGGCCGCCGCCAGGATCAGGCAGTCATAGACGCCGGCGTCGAGCTTCTCCAGCCGGGTGATCACGTTGCCCCGCACATCCTTGAACACCAGGTGGGGGTAGTGGTGACGCAGCTGGGCCAGGCGGCGCAGGGAGCTGGTGCCCACCACGCTGCCCTCGGGCAGGGTGGCCAGGGTGCGGTCCCGGTGCCGTTCATGCACCACCAGGGCATCGGCCGGGTCCTCCCGCTCGGTGATGCAGCCCAGGATCAGGCCCTCGGGGAGGTTGGTGGGCAGGTCCTTGAGGCTGTGGACGGCGATGTCGGCCCGGTCGACCAGCATCTGGGCCTCCAGTTCCTTGGTGAACAGGCCCTTGTCGCCGATCTTGGCCAGGGCCACATCGAGAATCTTGTCCCCCTGGGTGGCCATCGCCTCGATCGTGATCGCCAGCCCGGGATGGGCGCGGGAGAGCTCATCCCGCACCCAGTGGGTCTGGACCATGGCCAGCTGGCTGCGGCGGGAAGCGATGCGCAGGGTGGAGCTGGTCATCGGCGGCTTCGGGCGGCAGCGACCGCTGCCAGGCAACAGCCGCCCAGCCTAGGCATCGGCCCGTCCCGGTCCCCAGCCCGCGGACGGAACGTGATCAGCTGATGGGATCAGGCGAACAGATCCAGGGGCAGGGGCCCCCACGTATCCTCGGCCTCCGGATCGGCGGCGCCATGGCCGGTGATCAGGATCCCCTCGCCGAGTCCCTCCTCAAGGCGCAGATGCAACAGACCCGTGCGCTGGTTGCCCTTGAGGAACACCGGGCCGGTCTCCGCTGCGCCGGGTTCCCCCGGCTGCAGGGCCGTCCAGCCCTGGGCCTCCTCCAGCTGCCGCAGGGCCGTCAGGGCCGCCGCCGCCGAGGGCGCCATGATCCCGATCGTGAACCACTCACAGGCCTGCAGGCGGGGGGTGAGCTCCTGGCGCAGCAGGAGGCTTCCCTCGCCGTCGAGGGCCGGGGCGGTGCGCAGGCCCCGCAGAGCGGCCAGTCCGGAGCTGGGGAGGTCGGTGGTCAAGGGGATCGCAGCGGTCGGGCCGTTCCACTCTGGGGGTCGGCGGTGGGCGGATCGCGCCAGCAGGCCAGGCACACCGTCAGCCAGGCCAGCCCGACGGCGGCACCCGCCAGCAGATCCGTGGGCCAGTGGGCCCGCACATAGAGGGTGCTGAGCCAGACCAGACCCACCAGGGCGCAGGCCACCACCGCCAGGGTGCGCCGCAGCTGCGGATGGTGGGATCCCAGGATCACCACCATGGCGAAGTAGAAAGCCACGGCCCCGGCGGCATGGCCGCTGGGGAAGCTGTGGCCATCCAGCGGCAGCAGGCTGCCCGGCGGGCGCTGGCGGCTGAACAGGGGCTTGAACACCAGATCCACCAGGATCAGGATGCCCCCGGTGGCCATCACCAGCAGGCGCAGGTCCTTCCACCAGCGCCGCCGCAGCAGGTGGACCAGGGCCATCGCCACCAGGACGGCGGTGAAGCCGACACCGGTCGCCCGGTACACCTGGGTCAGGACCCCGCCCACCAGGCCGTGGAAGTGGTTGCCCAGCCAGTCCAGGACGGCCGCGTCAAGCAGGGCCAGGGGCCGGCCCGGGGCCACCGCCACGAACAGCCCCACCAGCACGATCAGGCAGCCGGGCAGCAGGATCCTCTCCCGTGGCAGCAGGTGGAACCCCATCACGGCACCAGGTGGTGGCGGGGCACCCGCCAGAGGGCCAGCTCGCCGGTGCGGGCCAGCCGCTCGATCCCCTGCGGGGGCAGGGCCAGGGCCTCCAGATCGCGGCGGTCGCCCACCAGGCGCACCGAACGACTCCCCGGCGACAGAGCAAGGGCGGCGGGGCCCTGCACGGCCAGCTGGTTGATGTGGTGGCGGTCGGAGACGAAGACGGCCTCCGGCTCGCCGTAGAACAGCAGGCTGTAGCGCAGGGTTCCGACGATCAGCAACGGCTCCTCGGGCCGGGCGGCGGCCTGGGCGGTGCGGGCCATCTGGCGCAGGGGCACCTGACGCTCGCGGTCCAGCAGGGGGGCGAGGGGGGCGATCACCAGGCCGAGCACCGCCAGGAAGCCAGCCAGGCTGGGCAGCCACAGCCAGTCGGTGGCCTTGGGCCGCAGCAGCAGCACCAGCAGGGCCAGGGCCGTCAGCCCCAGACACACCGAGAGCACCAGGGGCAGGCCCGAGCGCGACAGGGCCGCGCCGAACTCCGGATAGGCGGGATCCCCCGCCACCCAGGCCGGGGCCAGGGCGGCCGCCACGGCCATGGCGGCCAGCAGCAGCACCTCGAAGCCCGCGGCGATCCGCACCCCGGTCCGGCCCGGGGCGGCCGGGGCCAGGGCCGGGGTGGCCGAGGCCG
>NZ_JAGQBM010000107.1:0-5720 GCF_024345635.1 Cyanobium sp. Lug-B | reverse complement strand
CGGCGTCTGCGCGCCATGGCGGCGGTCCTGTGGCAGGAGCCGCCGGCGCCGCCACCCGCCCTGGCCCCGGCCCTGGCCAAGGCGCCCGCGGCCGATCGCGGTGCGGCGCTGCTCCCCGGCATGCGGGAGCCCCTCTCGGTGGAGGCGGTGGTGCTCAGCCGCGACATGACCGTGCTCAAGCGGGAAGCGGCGGATTCCCTGGCGGCCCTGGGCGCGGCCCATGCCCTGGTGAGCTCGGCGCGCCTGGCCCAGGTGCAGGAGCTGCGGCCGCGGGTCATGGCAGGCCAGGCCTCCGGTGAGGCGCTGATGGCCCTTGCCGCCGAGTACCAGGGCTGGCAGGGCGACCAGGTGCGCATCTTCGATGCCCTGGCGCTCGTTCTACGCATGCAGGTGCCCCAGGGTCTGGTGTTCGACCAGCTGGATCCCGCCCTGCAGGAGCAGGCCCGTTCCCACCTGGAGGCCCTGTCGCTGGAGTACCAGCGCCGCCTGCTCGCGGAGCAGTTCCAGGCCTCCGCCTGAGGCCCGGCCTGGCCCGTCGGCCTCTGGCAGCAACGGCTACCATCCCGCTCCGTGTCCCGGCCGTCCTCCGGGAAGGAAGGTCCAATGGATCCGTTCCGCCTGCTTGAGCTCCTGATCCTGGTGGCCGTGCTGGTGGGTTTCGTCGGGCTGCTGCTGCGCCGCAACCTGTTCCTCAAGGTGCTGGCCATGGACGTGATGGGGTCCGCCGTGGTCGCCCTCTTCGTGCTCGTGGCGGCGCGCGCCGGCCTGCGGAGCCCGATCCTGCCGGCCCCCCTCGCCCCCGGGGCCGTCGCGGTTCCGCTGCCCATGGCCGACCCGATCCCCCAGGCCGTGATCCTCACGGCCATCGTGATCGGCCTCTCGATCCAGGCCCTGCTGCTGGTGGTGATCACCCGCCTGGCCCGCGTCGACCCCAGCCTTGATCTGGCCAGCTTCGATGGGAGTCGCCTCGACGCCGGGGGGCGGCGCTGATGGCGCCACCCTCCGGCGAGGCCCTGCTGATCGGCTGGCTGCTGCTGCCTTACACCGCGGCGTTTCTGGCCGCCCTGCTGCCCCCCCTCGCCCGCGGGCTGTCCCTGCTCTGCTGCCTGGCCACCGGCGCGGTGGCCCTTGCGATCCAGGCCGGTGCCCTGCCGGCCAGCCTCAGCCTGCTCGGCCCCTACGGAGTGTCGCTGCAGCCCGATGGCCTGGCGGCGCCGTTCCTGCTCCTCAATGCCCTGGTGTGCGGCGCGGTGGTGCTGGACAGCTGGCGCCGGACCCTGCCCGGGCCGTTCCTGCTGCTGCTGATGGTGCTGCACGGCGGCCTGGCCTCCGCCTTCGTGGCGGTGGACCTGGTGAGCCTCTACGTGACGCTTGAAGTGGTGGGGATCAGCGCCTTCCTGCTGATCCTGGGCAGCCGCTCCGAGCGCTCCCTCTGGCTGGCGCTGCGCTACCTGCTGATCGGCAACACGGTCATGACCCTCTACCTGGTCGGTGCCGCCGTCGTCTACCTGGCCCAGGGCAGTTTCCGGCTCGAGGCCGTCGCCGGAGCCGGTGCGGCCGCCCTGGCCCTGCTGCTGGTCGGGCTGCTCACCAAGGCCGGGCTGTTCCTCTCGGGCCTGTGGCTGCCCCGCACCCACGCCGAGGCGCCGGCGGAGGTGTCCGCCCTGCTCTCCGGCGTGGTGGTCGCCGCCGGGATCGTTCCCCTGCTGCGGCTGAGCGGCGTCGTGCCGGCCCTGGCGGCCGTGCTGCCGGTGATCGGTCTGGCCAGCGCCGGCCTGGGCCTGGTGTTCGCCCTGGTGGAGGCGGATGCCAAGCGGCTGCTGGCCTGGAGCACCCTCTCCCAGATGGGACTGGTGGTGCTGGCGCCGGCCGCCGGAGGGCTCTATGCCCTCGGCCACGGGTTGGCGAAGGCCGCCCTGTTCCTGGTGGCTCGCCGCTTCCCCGGCCGCGACCTGGCCGGCTGGGCCCGCCGGCCCCTGGCCGCCGGGGTGTGGATCCCGCTGTGGATCGGTTCCCTCTCGATCGTGGGGGTGCCGCCGCTGCTGGGCTTCTTCGCCAAGGCCGGCCTGGATCGGACCCTGCCGGGGCCCACGGGCCTGCTGCTCAGCCTGCTCACCGTCGGCACCGCGGCGGTCTATGCGCGTCTCTGGGGCGCCCCCCTGCGGGAGGCAGCCGCGCCGGCCCCGGCGGAGCCCGCCTGGTCGCCCGGGGTGCTGCTGCTGCTGGCGGCGCTGGTGCTGCTTGGTGCCGCCGAGGCCAGCCGCAGCTGGAGTCCGGAGCTGCTCCCCGCGGCCGCCAAGGCGACCCTGGTGCTGGCGGCCGGGGTGGGGCTGCACCGGCTGCTGCATCCCCTGCGGCACCGTCCCTGGTTCCGCCTGCCGGATCTGGAGGCCTTCCCCGATCTGGTGGGCGGCATAGGGGTAGTGGGGGCCGGCCTGCTGGTGTGGATCCGATGAGACGCCTGCTGCCCCTGCTGCTCACCACCGCCTTCCGGCTGGCGGTCTGGTGCCTGCTGACCGCCGACCTGAGCCGCCTCAACCTGCTGATCGGCCTGGTGGTGGCTCTGCTGCTGCCCCGCGCCCACTCCCGGCCCCTGCCCCTGCGGGCCCTGCTGCGGGCCCTGGGGCGCAGCCTGCTGGCCGTGCCCCAGGCCTACCTGGAGGCCCTGCGGCTGATCGTCGGCCGTGAGCCGCAGGAGGAGGAGATCAGCGAGGCCACCACCGACAGCACCATTCCCCTGCTCGTCTTCCTGGACGTGTTCCGCATCACCCTCACCCCCTTCACGATCGTGCTCGGCCTGGAGGACGGCGGTCGCCGCTACCGCATCCACGCCCTGCGCCTCCGCCGGCCCCCGGCCGCCGACCCCGCCACCGGAGGGCCGACCCCATGACGGTCCTGCTCTGGGGCATGGTGCTGGCCCTGCTGATCCCGATCGCGGTGGCCTGCCGGCCCAGCGACGTGTGGCACCGCCTAGCGGCCTTCTCCAGCGTCGCCAGCAAGGTGGCCCTGATCATCCTGGTGGTGTCGGCAGTCCGGGGCGACCGGATGCTGGGCCTGGCCGGCGTGATCGTCCTGTGCGCCGGCAACGCGGGCCTGCTGCTGCTGGCCAACCTGCTGCGGGGGACGGAGCGATGACCCTCGCGTCCTTCGCCGATCACGCCAGCCTGTTGCTGCTCGGGGCCGGGCTGCTGCTCTGGTTCTGGGGCACCTGGCCCCTGCTGGAGAGCCGCAGCTACCTGAGCAAGCTGCACGCCCTCTCGGTGGCCGACACCCTCGGCTCGGTCCTGATGCTGCTGGGCCTGCTGCTGCGCATCCCCGGCCAGTGGCCCCTGCTGGTGCTGGCCCTGCTGGCGCTGATCCTGTGGAACACGATCTTCGGCTATGTGCTGGCCAACTGCTCGCTGGCCTCCCGCCGGGAGCCGGAGCCATGAGCGGCAGCGTGTCCCTGGTGGGGGAGCTGGATCTGCTCCTGCCCATCACCGCCCTGCTGCCCCTCACCGCCGTGCTGCTGGTGAGCCAGTCGAACCCTTACCAGACCCTGGTGCTGCGGGGCATCCTCGGGTCCGTGTCCACCCTGATCTATGCCCTGCTGGGCGCCCCGGACGTGGCGATCACCGAAGCCCTGGTGGGCACCCTGCTCTCCACCACCCTCTATGCGGTGGCGCTGCGCTCCTCGATGGCGCTGCGGTTGACCTACCCGGCCGACGATCCCCCCAGCGAGGCCACCCAGGCGCTGCTGCGCGACTGGCTGGGGCCCCTGTCGCTGCGGCTGCGGCTGCTGCCGCCGGAGCCGGCGGAGCCCGGCGAGGCCGACGCGAGTCACGGCCAGCTGGGCCCGGGCCTGCGGCTGCAGCTGGCCAACCCCGGGTTGGCGGAGCGGCTGCGGGCCCTGGAGGGCTTTCGCCGCTGGCAGAGCAGCGGTGGTGAGCTGCTGCCGGGGGAGCGGCCATGACCTGGCTCTACCTGCTGGCCGCCACCGCCCTGTGCCTGGCCCCGCTGGCCGCGGCCCTGCCGCCGCCGCCCCCCATCGGGCCGATGATCGCCTCGCTGGCCGCCACCACCGACGTTCCCAACCTGGTGTCGGGGGTGATCCTGCACACCCGCCTCTACGACACGATCGCCGAAGTGGTGGTGTTCACCCTGGCCTCGATCGGGGTGCGCTTCCTGCTGGCGGGGGAGCCCACCAAGACGAGCATCCGGGCCATCGAGGATGCCCCTTCAGTTGTGCTCTGCCAGCTCGGCGCCACCATGGCCACCCTGATCGGGGTGGAGCTGGCCCTGCGCGGCCACCTGTCCCCGGGGGGCGGGTTCGCGGCGGGGGTGGCCGGCGGCACCGCCATCGGGCTGGTGCTGATCAGCGGCTCGGCCCGCCTCTCCGACCGCCTCTACCGCCGCTGGCGGGCCGACCTCTGGGAGAAGGCCGCCGTGATCGCCTTCGTGGTCCTCTCCGCCTTCGCCCTCGGGGGCGTCCCCCTGCCCGCCGGCACTTTCGGCACCCTGGCCTCGGGGGGCTGGATCCCCCTGCTCAACGGGCTGGTGGCCGTCAAGGTGACCCTGGGCTCCTGGGCGATGGTGCAGCTGTTCGTGCGCCACCGGGGGCTGCTCTAGGCAGGTCGCGTCAGGCCGTGACCCCCACCCGCAGGCTGGAGCCCCGATCGCCGGCGATCACCTCGATGCCGCCGCGGATGCGCTCCCGCAGGGCGCCGACATGGCTGATCAGGCCGATCATGCGGCCCCCTTCCCGCAGCCGGTCGAGTTCGTCCATGGCGAGCTGCAGGTTGTCGGGGTCGAGGCTGCCGAAGCCCTCGTCGATGAACAGGGCCTCCAGGGGCACACCGCCGGCGTGGGCCTGCACCGTGTCGGCCACCCCCAGGGCCAGGGCCAGGGAGGCCTGGAAGGTTTCGCCGCCCGAGAGGCTGCTTACCTCCCGTTCCTCACCGGTGTAGGCGTCCAGCACCCGCAGGCCCAGCCCCGCCTTGCGGCCGCCGTGGCCCCCCTCGTCGGTGAGTCGCAGCTGGTAGCGGCCGGAGGTCATCAGGGTGAGCCGCTGGTTGGCGAAGCCGCAGATGTCGGCAAGGTAGGCCGAGAGCACCCAGCGCTGCAGGGAGATCCAGGGGGCCGCCTTGCCCCGGCAGCGGCTGGCCACGGCGCTGATCCGATCGGCCCGCTCCTGCTTCGCCGCCAGATCGGCGTCGCCGGCCCGATGCTCCACTGCCAGCCGCGCGATCTCCCGCTGGGCGCCGCGGGCCTCGCTGTGGCGCTCCACCGCCCGGGTGCGGGCCGCATCGGCGTGGGTCACCGCCTCAAAGGCGGCGGCGGTGTCGGGCCGGGTCTCCGGCAGGTCCGCCAGATCGGGGGCCGCCAGGAGGTTGCGCTGCTCGATCACCTCCGCCTCGTAGGCGGCGATCCGCTCCACCAGTTTCTGCCGCCAGCTCTCCTCCTGCAGGGCGGCGGCGGCGTCTGCCGCCGTGGCGAATGGCGAGGCGGCCAGTTCCTGGCCCAGTCGACGGGCCGCCTGCTCCAGCGCGCTGGTGGCGCGGGTGTGGGCGCCGGCCCCGGCCACCAGGGCCTGGAGGGCCGCCTCCAGGGGCCCGAAGCCCCGCAGCACCACGCCCGGCTCCAGCCCCTCCCCCAGCTCCCGCGTCACCTGCTCCGCCAGGGCCCGCTGCCGCTGGCTGGCCTCGGCGGCGGCCCGGCTCTCCAGGGCGATCGCGGTGGCG
>NZ_JAGQBM010000106.1:0-5763 GCF_024345635.1 Cyanobium sp. Lug-B | reverse complement strand
TTCTGTTGGCCAGCACATCGGACAGCGCAGCGGACAGCCCAGGGCAGCGGGCGGCTGAGGGGGCCGGCGGCAACGGCCAGGCCAGGCTCCTGAACAGGCACAGCGCTGGGCAGGCCAGGATGCGGGATTCAGATGTCGATCTGAGCCAGGCTGGTGATCGCCTCGAAGGGCCCTGCCTCCTGCTCCGGGTTGTCCTGGCGCAGGCTGAAGCGTGTCGCCATCCCGGCGGTCCGGGCGGCTTCCAGCTCGGCCCTGACATCACTCACAAAGAGAATCGCCCCGGGCTCGAGATCCATCGCGGCAGCGATGGCCCGGTAGCTGGCGGCCTCGCCCTTGGCACCGGTGCTCGTGTCGAACCAGTGGCTGAACAGGGGGCTCAGGTCACCGACGTTGCTGTGGCGGTACAGGAGCTGCTGGGCCTTCACCGATCCCGAGGAGTAGACGGCCAGCTCCAGCCCAGCCGCTCGCCAGGCCCGCAGTGCCGGGGCCACATCCTCGAACAGGGGGCAGCGCAGTTCGCCGCCTGCATATCCCCGGTCCCAGATCAGACCCTGCAGCTCCTTCAGGGCCGGCAGCTTGCGGTCCTCATCGATCAGGCCCTGAAGGAACCGAACCCTCCTGTGATGGAGATCTGAGTTGCCGGAGCTGCCGCCGTTCCCCGCATCATCGGGGGTGGCCGTAGCGCCTTCACTGCTGCCGTCTCCAGCGGCTGCCATGGCCGCGTCGATCGCCTTGATCAGTGGAGCCAGGGCCGGCTTGTCGGCCTCCTCCCGCAGAAAGCCATCCAGCCGTTCACGGGCGTAGGGAAAGAGCACCTGACTCACGAAGGGCACCGGGCAGGTGGTCCCTTCGATGTCAAGCAGCACGGCTCGAATGCCGCCGGGTCTGGCCGGCAGCTGGCCCAGGGCCTCGAGCAGCAGGCGTCGCCAGCGCTGCTCCAGCAGCCACTCGAGGATGTCCAGGTGTCGCCGGGCTTCGGTGAGGTCGCCCCCCCAGGCGTAGAGACCATGGCCGCCGATCAGCAGGCCGTGGGGCGCGTCTGCCAGCAACGGGCCGGCGGTGGCACTGAGCTGGGCCAGGTCCTGGTCGTTGGCCAGCACCGGCAGCAGCACCCGGCGGCGATGGCTGTCGATGCCCGCCAGGCCCTTGAGCATTTCCAGACCCTGCAGCGGCAGGGCCCCCGCGTCCCTCCCCTCCGACAGACACCAGTCGGACAGCAGCGTGGCGGCGTGGGAGTGGGTGTGCAGCACGGCGCCGGCGCCGGTGCGCGCCACGATCTCCAGGTGCAGCAGGGTCTCGGCACTGGCCCGACCCTCCCCCGCCACGACCTGAGCGTTGGCGTCCACCTGGATCAGGGACTCCGGCGCGACCGTGCCCTTGTCGACGCCGCTGGGGGCCATCAGCAGAACCAGCGGGTCACGCGAGAGAACGCAGCTGAAGTTGCCGCCGGTGCCGTCGCACCAGCCGCGGGCATGGATGGCCGCCATGGTCTGGCTGAGTTGGACGGCGAGGGCGCTGGTCACGCGGTATCTGGCAACGAGGGGAAAGGCTTGCGACCGAAAGGGGCGGCGGGGTCGGGGCCCCCTGGTCAGCTCTGGCAGCTGGGGCACCAGTGACTGCTGCGCCCCCCCAGCTTCTCGCGCAGGATCACCGTCCCGCAACGGCGGCAGGGGGATCCGCCGCGGCGATACACCCAGGCCTGGCCGCCGTAGTTGCCGTTGGTGCCGTGCAGATCACGGAAATCACTGAAGGTGGTGCCACCGGCGCCGATGCTGGTCTCCAGCACCTCCACCAGGGCCAGCCGCAGCCGCTCCAGACGGCCCAGTGGCAGCCGGCCGCTGGGGGTCTGGGGCAGGATCCCGGCCGCGAACAGAGATTCGTCGGCGTAGATGTTGCCCACCCCCGCCACCAGCGATTGATCGAGCAGGGCATTCTTGATCGGCCGGCGTGAGCCCTTGAGCCGCTGCCGCAGGTAGGCGCCGCTGAACTCCGCCGCGAAGGGCTCGGGTCCCAGACGCCGCAGGCCGCCCATCACCTCCTCGTCGGCGACCCCGGGGGGCACCCACCACATCTGGCCGAAGCTGCGGGTGTCGACGAAGCGCAGTTCCTCTCCGGCCCCGCTCCAGACCCGCACCCGGGTGTGGGGGCAGGGGGGACGGTCCTCGGCCAGCCAGAGAAACTGGCCGGTCATGCGCAGGTGTACGCCCCAGCGACCCGCAGGGCAGCCGTCCGGGCCTTCGAGATCGGCCAGGAGGTACTTGCCGCGGCGGTGCCACCGGCCCACGCGAAGACCCCGAAGGGCCCTGCAGAAATCGGCAGGGTCTTCGGGGCTGGCGATGGCGCGGGTGCGGAGCACCTCGACGCGGTCGATGACGAGACCGGAGGTCTGATGCTCAAGCCCCCGGCGTACGGTTTCGACCTCCGGGAGCTCGGGCATGCCCGGGATCGTAGGGCTGGGCAAGCAGGGCCTGGCTCGAAGCTCAGGCTTTGACCAATTCGCTCTCGGCGAAGTTGTTGGTGTTGATGCCGCCGTCGGAACCGCTGTAGCCGTTGTAGTTCACCTTTTCGAAGCGAACCACGACCGGGTAGCGGATGCCGGAGGTGTCAATCGAGGCCACCGTGCCCACTTCGTTGAACCAGTAGGACTCGGGACGCTTGATCCGTACTTTGTCGCCGCGGGAGATGGCCATCGCTGGGCTGGAAGGTCGGGTGGTCTGCGCAGCGACACTACCGGCGATCAGGGGCCCTTGCCCGGGCGATGTCACGGTTCGTTGCCGGCCCCGTGGCAGCATCCCCGCACCCACCGCCGGCCCCGCCGATGGTCCCGTCCATGGCCCTGCCCGAGGCCCCCCAGCTGCGTCTGGATCTGCCCGATCCGGAGAGCGACACCCTCAGCACGATGGAGTTTCTGGCCCGCCTGGAGGAGGCCTGGGCCGTCTGCGATCGTTTCGATCTGCAGACCGAAATCTGGCGGGGGCGGATCCTGCGTTCGGTGCGGGACCGGGAACGCCGGGGCGGCGAGGGGCGCGGCACCGGCTTCCTGCAGTGGCTGCGGGAGCGGGAGATCAGCAAGACCCGGGCCTATACCCTGATCCAGCTGGCGGAGTCGGCCGATGGCCTGGTGGGCGAAGGCCTGCTGGAGGAGGCCAGCGTCAACAACTTCTCCAAGCGGGCCTTCCTGGAGACGGCCCAGGCGGACCCGGAGGTCCAGCTGATGATCAGCGAGGCGGCCAACGAGGGCCAACAGATCACCCGCAAGCAGGTGCGCCGGCTCACCGATGAGTTCACCGCCGCCACCAGCCCCCTGCTGCCGGAGGAGATCCGCCAGCGCACCGCCGACAACCTGCTGCCCCCCCGGGCCGTGGCTCCCCTGGTGCGGGAACTGGCCAAGCTGCCCGAGGAGCAGCAGGACGACCTGCGACGCGTGCTGCGGGACGAACCGGAGCTGGAGCGGGTCAAGGATGTGACCCTCACGGCCCGGTGGCTCAGCAAGGCGGCCGAGGCGGGCCTGGCGGTGCGAGCCTTCCAGCAGGGGAACCTCGACCTGGAGAAGGCCCTGCAGGAGGCCCAGCGCCTTGATGCCCTGGGCCTCCTGGCCGATGCGGTCGGCCAGGCCCAGGCCCTGGAGAGCGCCGTGCTCAAGCTGCACACCAGCTGGCGCCGGCTGGGGGGCCTGCAGGAGCGGCTCTGGGTGGAGAGCGGCAGCAGCACGCCCCATCTGCGGGAGCTGCTCACCGTGCTGCAGAGCCTGAGCGGCACGACGATGCGGGTGTCCCTGGGGGAACTGGCCGGAGGCAAACGGGTGCGCCTGCAACTGGTGGAGGAGTCCCCCGACCAGCTGGAGCCGCCCCCGCTGCACTGACGAGGCGCCCCCCACATCTGGTGGGAGCTAGGGTCTGCAGGTACCAGGGGTGGAGTGAGCTTGGGGGCCGATCCCCTCACCGAGAGCCTGCAGCGCCATTTCGGCTGGGAGAGTTTCCGGCCCGGTCAGCGCCCGGTGGTGGAGGCCCTGCTGGCCGGCCGTGACTGCCTGGCGGTGCTGCCCACCGGTGCCGGCAAGTCGCTCTGCTTCCAGCTCCCCGCCCTGGTGCGGGACGGCCTGGTGGTGGTGATCTCGCCCCTGGTGGCCCTGATGCAGGACCAGGTGAGCCAGCTGCAGGCCCGCGGCATCCCGGCGGCCTGTCTGCACCGGGGGCTGGATCCGGGACAGAGGCGCCAGCTGCAGCAGCGCCTGGCGGCGAACCGGCTGCGCCTGCTTTACCTGGCCCCGGAGCGAGCCCAGGCGGAGGCCACCCGCCAGCTGCTTGACGAGGCCCTCGAGACCGGCCGGCTGGTGGCCCTGGCGGTGGATGAGGCCCATTGCATCAGCGCCTGGGGCCACGACTTCCGCCCCGACTACCGGCGCCTGGGCCAGCTGCGGTCCCTCTGTCCGGGGGTGCCGCTGGTGGCCCTCAGTGCCACCGCCGCCCCCCAGGTGCGGGCCGACATCATCCGCCTGCTGCAGCTGCGGCGCCCCCTGGTCCAGGTGCGATCAGCCCGCCGCGGCAACCTCGCCTACACCATGCGGCGACGCCCCGCCGATCCCCTGACGGAGGTGGTCGCGGCGATCGGCGAGTCCCGCGGGGCGGTGCTGATCTATGCCCGCACGCGGCGCTCGGTGGAGCAGTGGGCCGCGCGGCTGACGGCGGCGGGTGTGGAGGCGATCGCCTACCACGCCGGCATGGACCCCGAGAGCCGCCAGCTGGCCCTGCGCCATTTCCAGGAGCATCCCACGCCGGTGCTGGTGGCCACCGTCGCCTTCGGCATGGGAGTGGATCGGCCCGACGTGGGGCTGGTGCTGCACCTCGACCTGCCGGCCAGCGCCGAGGGCTACCTGCAGGAATCCGGCCGGGCCGGCCGCGACGGGCTGCCCGCCCGTTGCCTGGTGCTCTTCGATCCGGCCGACCGCACCAGCCTGGGCTGGGCCATGCGCTCCGCCGGCCAGCAGCTGCCCCCCGACCAGCGGCTGCTGGAGCGCCACCGGCTCGAGCTGGCCCAGCAGCAGCTGCGGCGCATCGAGGCGGTGGCCGAAGGGGAGGGCTGCCGGGAGCAGGCCCTGCTCCTGGCGGTGGGGGAGATCTCCCCGCCCTGCGGCCGCTGCGACAACTGCCTCTCGGCACCGTCCCGCAACGACTGGGCACCGCAGGCGGCCGTGCTGCTCTCCGCCCTGGAGGACCGCAGCGGCCGCGATCTGCGCAGCCTGGCGGAGGACCTGGCCGGTGCCCACGGAGAGGCCGAGCCCTCCTGGGCCTGGCTCGCCCGCCGGCTGGTGCAGGAAGAACTGATCAGCGAGAGCGATGACGGGGCCCAGCGCCTTTACCTGCGCCCCGTGGGCCGGAGCTACCTGCGGGATCCCTGGCCCCTGCGCTGGTCGGCCTGAAGCGTCGGCACCTGGCCGCCGCTCAGCTGCCGCGGGCCTTGCAGAGGTCGGAGACCAGCTGCTGCTCGAAATCGGCCTGGGGGTCGTCCCAGCTCTTCCACTGGCCGGCCTGGCTGGTGGCGTTGAGCTTGCGGGCGCTGCAGTTGACGGCCAGGTAGAGGGATTCCCCCTGGGAATTGAGGGTGGGGGCCACCATGCTGCCGCCCATGGGCTGCCAGTTGGCCCAGTCCACCTGCAGGGGGCCGTAATTGCGCCAGTCCGGCTTGCCGGGGCTCGCCGTGGCCGTGCTGGCGGGCCGGGGGGCGGCGGCCACCGTGGCCGGCTGCGGGCGGGGCGTCGCTGCG
>NZ_JAGQBM010000105.1:0-6157 GCF_024345635.1 Cyanobium sp. Lug-B | reverse complement strand
GGAACTGGGCCTGGCCCTGGGGCGTGGCCGCCACACCGCCGGGTTCGGCGGCCCCGGCCGGAACCAGCGGCTGGCCGTTCCAGCGCACGGACCCGGCCGGCGGCGCCGGCTCGAGCCGCAGGCTGAAGGGGGGCAGCACCGGCAGGCTGAGGCTGCCCTGCACCGCCGGCAGCTGGGTTTCGACGCCCCGGTCGCTGCGCAGGGACAGCCGGGTGGGCCTGGCCAGCTCCAGGCGCAGCAGGCCGAGGGCGAGATCGGGGCGGTTCTGCCTGGTCTCGCGGCGCAGCCGCTGCAGCCCCTGGCCGGCGGCGGCCTTGCCCAGGGGGCGCAGGTCGGGATAGGCCCCCAGGATGGCCCGGTCCGCATCCTCCAGATCAGCCCGGTCGCTCTGCTCGGCGCTCAGGGGCGGGATCGGCCGCAGCACATGCAGCCCCTGGGCGGCCAGCCGGCGCTGCTGCAGGTTGAGCCCATAGATCAGACCGCCGCACAGCACCGCGTAGAGCACGGTGCCCTGCCAGGTGGTGAAGACATCGATCGAACCCGGGGTGAAGCGCAGCAGCACCGTGTCCCGCCGCCGGCCGTGGTGGCGGTCCTGCTCCGGTGGCAGCACGCCGTCCAGGCTGCCGCCGGGCAGCTCCAGGTGCTGCTCCAGCAGCGGCAGCATCGTGCGCAGATAGGCCGCCTCCGGCAGCCGGTCCCGCCAGCCCCGCTCCAGGGCCTCCAGCACGGCGGTGCTGATGCGGGTGTCGAGGGCGAGCTGGCGCAGCCCGAGGCCGCGGCTCTCGCGGGCCTCCCGCAGCTGCTGGCCGGCGACCAGGAGGGGATCCTGGGGCCGCTCCTCGACGACCGGACGCGACGGGCGCTGGCCCGGCAGGCGCTCGCGCAGGCGCTGGAGCAGGGGCTTGGCCGGAGTGGGCAAGGAAGGGGGGCTCAGGGAGCGACGGCCAGGGGGCCCCATTCTCCCGGTTCGACCCTGCGCCAGGCCCCTTCCGCCAGATCCCCCAGCGACACCGGGCCGATGGCGATCCGGCTGAGGTCGAGCACGGGGTGGCCGAGGATCTCGGCGGTGCGCCGGATCTGGCGGTTGCGGCCCTCCCGCAGCACCAGCTCCAGCAGGGTGGCGCCGCGGTGGTGGCGCAGCCGCCGCAGCTCCACCGGCAGGCTGGGCAGGCCGTCGAGGGGCACGCCGGCCCGCCAACGCTCCAGGGTGGCGGTGCGGGGCAGCCCCTCCACCCAGACCCGGTAGGTCTTGCGATGGCCGTAGCGGGGATGGGTGAGGCGCAGGGTGAGGGCGCCGTCGTTGCTGAGCAGCAGGGCGCCGCGGCTGTCGGCGTCGAGCCGGCCCACCGGGTGCAGGCCGGGGCGCAGTTCCGGCGGCAGCAGCTCCAGCACGGTGGGGCGGCCGTGGGGGTCATGGCAGGTGCTGAGCACCCCGACCGGCTTGTGCAGCAGCAGGGTCAGGGTGGTGCTGGGCAGCTCCAGGGGCTGGCCGTCGACGCTGATCCGGTCGCAGGCGGGGTCGGCCCGATCCCCGAGCCGGGCCCGCTCGCCGTTGACCCGCACCCGGCCGTCGCGCAGCCAGGCCTCGGCCTGTCGGCGGGAGCAGAGCCCAGC
This sequence comes from Cyanobium sp. Lug-B, assembly GCF_024345635.1. NCBI lineage: Bacteria > Bacillati > Cyanobacteriota > Cyanophyceae > Synechococcales > Prochlorococcaceae > Cyanobium > Cyanobium sp. Lug-B. The sequence continues at coordinate 4,543 of NZ_JAGQBM010000105.1, read as the reverse complement.
GGCCGCCACGAGTTTCTGAAGCCGTTCGGCGCCCATGGCTCCATTGTGGGCACCGCTCCAGGTCGGAGCGAGTCCGCGAAGTGATGGTAGATTTACGAAACCAAATGGTTTCGTAACAAGGGACGATGCCTTCGATCACCGTCACGGCTGCTTCCACGGTTACGGCTGCCTCCGCGTCCCTGCTGGTCCCCACCGGCGATTCGCTGCGTTCCTACCTGCGGGACATCGGCCGCGTGCCGCTGCTCAGCCATGAGCAGGAGATCACCCTGGGCCGCCAGGTCCAGGAGCTGATGACCCTTGAGGAGCTGCGCGAGGAACTCACCCTGCGCTCCGGTGGGGAAGAGCCCAGCCCCGAGCTGCTGGCCGCCGAGGCGGGCCTCACCCCGGCGATGCTGCGCAAGCGCCTGCACGCCGGCCGCCGCGCCAAAGAGCGCATGGTGGCCGCCAACCTGCGCCTGGTGGTGAGTGTGGCCAAGAAGTACACCAAGCGGAACATGGAGCTCCTGGACCTGATCCAGGAGGGCACCATCGGCCTGGTGCGGGGCGTCGAGAAGTTCGATCCCACCCGCGGCTACAAGTTCTCCACCTATGCCTACTGGTGGATCCGTCAGGGCATCACCCGGGCGATCGCCGAGAAGAGCCGCACCATACGCCTGCCGATCCACATCACCGAAACCCTCAACAAGCTCAAGAAGGGCCAGCGGGAGCTCAGCCAGGAGCTCGGCCGCACCCCCACCCTGAGCGAACTGGCGGTGGCGGTGGAACTGCCCGAGGACGAGGTGAAGGATCTGCTCTGCCGCGCCCGCCAGCCGGTGAGCCTGGAGACGAAGGTGGGGGACGGCGAGGACACCGAACTGCTGGATCTGCTGGCCGGCGACGACCTGCTGCCCGCCGATCTGGTGGACGGCGAATGCCTCAAGGGGGACCTGCGGGCGCTGCTGGAGCAGCTGCCGGAACTGCAGGGGCGGGTGCTGAAGATGCGCTACGGCATCGACGGCGAGGAGCCGATGAGCCTCACCGGCATCGCCCGCACCCTGGGCATGAGCCGCGACAAGACCCGCAACCTGGAGCGGCGCGCCCTCGAAGGCATCCGCCACCACTCCCGCTCCCTGGAGGCCTACCTGGTGGCCTGAGCCCCAGGGGGCCCAGCCGCCGGCAAGGCCAGGGCCACGGCCATGAAAAAGCCCCCGTTTCCGGGGGCTGCCGACCGTTTAGGTACAGCTCAGTAGCGGGCGCGGCCGCCGCCGGCGCCACCGCCGCCACCACCACCGGTGCGGGGCTGGGCCTTGTTGACCCGGATCATCCGCCCCATCCACTCGACGTCCTGAAGGTCGTCGATGGCCTTGGTTTCATCGGCCTCATTGGCCATTTCAACGAAGGCGAAGCCGCGCTTGCGGCCGGTTTCCCGGTCGAGGGGCAGGCTGCAGTTACGCAGCGCTCCATACTGCGCAAACAGATGGTTGAGATCATCCACCTCCGCATCGAAGGAGAGATTTCCAACGTAAATCGTCATGAACAGAGAAACAATTATGAACGGATTCGTCGAAAGCCCTTACTGGACGTTGTCACTCGCCGAAGAGAAATCTTTGAATCACCAGAAGCGTACAGCCTGGGTGGGCTGGCAGGCTGGGAACCTTTGCAGGGCGGACCGATGAAGGAGCAGGCAACGGCCATTGCCCTGGTGGCGCTCTGGGTGCTGGGCTGGGGTGTGGGCGGCTCGCTGATCGATGCCGGCCTGATCGGCGCCGGCGTCTACGACCTGGATGGGGGCCAGCAGGGAACCCTGATCACCTTCCTGCTCTGGAGCCTGCTGTGGGGTGGCGCCGGCCTGAGGCTGTGGCGCCGCAGGGTGGGCGGCGGAGCCAATGCCGGTCGCGAGGACGACGGGAGCAAAGAAACGGGAACTCCCTGAACCGCCGAAAGTCCGGCTTACTTGCGGATGCCGAGCAGCTGGGCGCCGTAGTGCTCGCTGAACTCAGCCTGGTGCTGCCAGGCCGTGAGGAGGGTCTTGGCGACCTTGCGGAGTTCCTCGATGTCGTTGCAGCTGTCGATGGCGCGGGAGTGAACCGCGATCGAGAACTGGCGGTTGAGGGAAAGGGAGGCCTGCATGTCCTGCTTGCGTTGTATCAGAACGTTACAAGCAGTTGCCGGTCGGCGGGTGGATGCCAACCGAACGGCTATCCGCACCGGGCTCAGAAGAACTGGTCGAAGTTGTCGAAGTCCACGGCGCTGAAGGTGCCGTCCTGCACCTGGGCCATCAGGCGTTCCAGCTGCACCCACAGGGCACCGCCGGTGAGCAGCGACAGCACGAAGGCCACCAGCAGGGCGGCACCGGCGGCGAAACCGAACACCTGCAGGCTGGCGCCGATGAACAGGGTGACGCCGATCACCAGGCCCGCGTAGGGGAGGGTCGTCTCCAGGTTGGCGATCGGCAGCAGGGCCAGCCGGTCCTGCTTCCAGCCCTCCAGCCGGTTCTGGACCATCCGGGCGAAGGTGAGGCCGCACAGGACCGCCATGGCCAGGCCGATGCCGGCCAGCATGTAGGGCGGGTAGGTGAGCGGGGCGTACTCCAGCAGGATCTCCAGGGCGTCCAGATCGCCGTAGTCGCCGCTGGCCTGGTCCAGCCCCGCCTGCCGGAGGGTCACGGGAGCAGCGTCGAGGGCGGCCAGCAGCAGGGACACGGCGGAGATGGGGACGGGCGATCGCGCCCGACCCTAGGCGCCGGAGCCGCACCTTCAGCGGACGCCGTCGACGGAACCCCTCAGCCGAAACGGCTGCGGAAGCGATGGACCAGGGCGTTCAGGGCCAGCAGCAGCAGTCCCACGCCGACGAACACCAGACCCCGCAGCCCCAGGTCGGCCTGGGCCATGTCGATGGCCAGCAGCCGCAGCAGGCAAGCCCCCAGGCCCACCAGGGCCACCTGGCGGAACTGGGGCTCCCGCAGCACCACCCCCAGCAGGTAGACGGCCAGGGCCTCCGCCGTCCACAGCAGGGTCAGCAGGGCCCGGTCGTAGCCGCTGGCCAGCACCACCGCCACGGCGATGAACAGGGGATGGCCGAGCCACAGGTTGCGGCGGCGCGCCACCCGCCCGCCGACCCAGGCCAGGGGCGGCCATCCGCCTGGCTCGGGCAGCCGTTCGAGGTCGAGCCAGCGACGGCAGGCCAGGACGAAGGCCGTCTGCAGGGCGATCGCCACCAGCCCGGCGGTCTGGGCCGCGCCGGTGGCAGGGGGAAAGGACGGCAGGCCGACGCTGAGGCTGACCAGCAGGGTCCCCACCGCCAGCCAGTAGACGATCACCCCGTAGACCTGCAGGCGAATGGCGAAGCACCGCACCAGCGCCGGGCAGACCAGGAGCAGGGCCAGCAGGGTCCAGGCAACGGCTCGCCACGGGGCGCTGATCTCCCCCTGCAGCAGCACCACCACCCCCAGCAGGGCCCCCTCGAGGAAGCAGGGCTGCACCGCCTTCCAACTGGGCAGCCGCGCCAGGTCAGGTCCGGCCCGGAAGAACCAGCCGTGGAGGCCGACGGCGATTGCCAGCAGCTCGATCAGCAGGCGGCCCCGCACCTGCAGAACCCCGAGCGTCACCAGCTCCTGGCTGGGTCCGATCACCACCAGGAACGCCGCGGCGAAGGCCGCCAGGTACGCCAGGGAAAGCCCGAGCGCCACCCGCACGGCGCCCCCCCGCAGCCAGCGGCTGCCGGCCAGGGCCCCGGCGGACAGCAGCAGCCAGGCCGCCCCCGGCAGCAGCGGCGAGATCGGCTCGAGCAGCCACAGCACACCCAGGCCCGCATTGACGCCCAGCAGCGCCAGCCCGAGGCCCTGGCGGCGGCCGCCGCCAGCGGCGACCGTCAGCAGCAGGGCCAGCACCGCCAGGGGCAGCAGGCGGGCCAGCAGGGGGAGCGGCGGCCAGGGGGCCTGGATCAGCAGGGTCAGCCAGCCGGCGCCATGGGCCAGGGCGATCGCCGCCGTCATGGCGCTCAGCAGGCCGGGGGGGCGCCAGCGACCCGCCGCCACCAAAAAGGCGCCCATCACCACCAGGCTCAGGGGCGACCGCCAGTCCTCCGGCACCACCAGGGCGGTCCCGACCGCCACCAGGCCGCCCGCCAGCCAGCCCGGCAGGGGCGGCAGCGGCAGGGGCACGGCGCGGCGCTGGAGCAACACCTGCATCCCCACCGTCAGGCCCGCCCCGACCGTCAGCACCGCCCCGGTCTGCAGCTGATGCACCGGGTCGCCGCGCAGCAGCGCGGCCCCCAGGCCGCTCAGGGCCAGCACCAGAGCGGCGGCGGCGCTGAGCCACCAGCCGACGCGGACCAGGGGCCCAGAGCCCTCCCGCACGGCGATGGCCAGGAACAGCAGCGACTCCAGCAGCACCACCCCGGCCAGCAATGGCCCATCGGCGATCAGCGGGGCCAGGCTCAGCAGGGCCGCCAGCACCAGGGTCTGGCCCACCAGGCCGTCGCCCAGGGCCAGCCAGCGCGGTCCCCGTTGCCGGGCGCCGCGGCCCAGCAGCAGCGCCACCCCGGCGGCCACCGCCAGGGGCCC
>NZ_JAGQBM010000104.1:0-6200 GCF_024345635.1 Cyanobium sp. Lug-B | reverse complement strand
CCGGCGCGATCGCCCAGCCCAGCTGGACGCCGCCGCGGGCGGAGGGGAACAGGGCATAGCTGCCCGAGGCGCCCACCACCGTCACGAAACGGCCGGCCAGCCACTCCAGCACTGCCTCGGCCCCCGGGCCCTCCAACCGGAACCAGAGCACGTCGAGGGGGCTGGGGGCGCTCTCCAGCGCCAGGCCGCCCCTGCGGCGCAGCAGCGAATCGCGGCCGTCGCAGGCCACCACCAGCGCCGCCTCCAGGGCGGTGCCATCCGTCAGGCGCACGCCGGCGACGCGGCCGTCCCGCAGCAGCAGATCACTGGCGGCCTGGCCCGGGTGGAAGCGGAAGCCCGGCTGCCGGCCCGCCTGCTCGAGCAGTTCGGCGATCAGGGAGTCCTGGTCGATCAGGGTGCAGGGGACGCTGCTGCCCATGGGCTCGGCCGCCTCGAACAGGGCCTGGCCATCGAGGAAGAAGCTCCAGGCCGTGAGGGGGTGCCGCCGCACCGCCGCCGGCAGCGGCTCGAGGCCCATGGCGTCCAGGGCCGCCAGGCCGCTGGGCATCAGCCCCTCGCCGCGGAATGGCCGGCCGCCGCGGCCTGCCGCCGATGCATCGATCAGGTCGACCGGGAGGCCCCGGCGGGCCAGGAGCAGGGCCAGGCTGGCCCCGGCGGGGCCGGCCCCCACCACCAGCACCCGTGCGGTGGGGGCTGCGGAGGTGCTCAGGTGAAGGAGTTGTAGTTGAGGCCCTCGTCGGGGCTGGCATTCTCCGCCCCCTGCAGGGAGTGCTTCTTGCTGAGCAGGTAGTCCACCAGCTCCTGCTGCAGGGTCAGCAGCTCGCTGGTGCAGCCCCGGAAGGCGGCCCGGTGGCGGATCTCGTCGTGGCGGGTGTGCAGGTCCCGCAGCATCAGGTTGATGGCGTCCAGGCGCGGGGTGACTTCGCGGGAGCTGGAGACGGAGCTGGGGGTGGAGACGGAGCTGGACGCCGGGTCCATGAATCGTGTGCTATGCGTTACCGAATCGTAGACGGCGCTGCCATCACCGCCCTGCCGGCGACAGAGGGGCGCTGCCGGCCGCTGCCGCAGCTGCGCCGCCCCTGCTCCAGGCGGCGGGCGAGCCGGCGGCCGATGCCCAGTTCGGCTCCGCGCCAGAGGCGGTCGATCTCCGCCTCGAAGTGGCGGGCCAGCAGGGGGGAGCGGATCAGCAGCAGGGTCTCGTCGTTCTGGAAGGCGGCCGAAGGGCTCCAGTTGAAGCTGCCGGTGATCACATCCCGGCGGTCGATGACCGCGAACTTGTGGTGCAGCTTGTCGCCGGCCGCCAGCCGGGGCGTGCCCACCCCTTCCAGGGCCGTGCTCCAGGCCCGGTTGTCCGCTTCGATGCGGCAGTCCTGGTCGGGCAGGGTCACCCCGAGCAGGTCGAGGGTTTCGCTGAAGGCCCGGTTGGCGAAGCCCGGATCCGCCAGCAGCCGCATCGTCACGCCGCGGCCATGCAGTTCCTGGAGGCGGTCGGCCAGGTTCTGTCCCGAGAAGACGAACAGGGCCAGGTCGAGGCGCCGGCCGGCACCGGCCAGCCGGGTCTCCAGCCAGGCCAGGCCGTGGTTGGGGTCGCGGCGGCGGTGGGGCGCGAACAGCACCTCCACCGGCGTGCCGGCCACATCGACCACCTGGGCCGGTCCGCCCTCCTTGGCGATGCCGAAGCGGCTGTCGGGCCGGCCGCCGGGGCCATCGCCCCAGAGCCGGGCGAATTCGGCGGCGAACACCCCGGCCAGGGCGGGGCTGTCGAAGCGCAGCAGGTGGTTGACGTTGCCGCGGGTGGCCGGTGCGCCGGCATCGCCGTGGACGCAGGAGGGGCTGAAGTTCGCCGAGCCGGTCACCACCACCCGGCCGTCGACCACCAGGAACTTGTGGTGCATCAGGCCGCTGCCGCGGCTGCCGTCGGCGGTGTCATCGAGCAGGGGAACGCCGGCCCGCTGCAGCACGGCGACGGCGTCCCCCTGGCCCAGGGCGGCCAGCTGCTGCTGGCGCTGGCGCTGGTGGGGCGGCAGATCCACCGGATGCTGCTGGCTCCAGGGGGCGCTGTAGAGGTTCTCCAGCACCACCCGCACCCGGACTCCGCGGCGGTGGCGCTCCGCCAGGGCCTCCGCCACCGCCGGCAGGGAAAGCTCCTGCACCGCCACCAGGATCTCGAGGCGGGCCTCGCGGATGCTCTCGAGCAGCAGGGCCTCCAGGTCATCCCCCTGGCGCCACTGGCCGCTGACCGGGCTGCGGTAGCGGCTGTCGCCGCGGTGGTTGAAGGCCACCCGGATGCCCGGCGGCAGGGGCAGGGCCCGGGGGCCGCCGCCGCTCAGGGCCGCCGGTGCGGGGCCGCAGCCCCCGAGCAGGCCGGCCACGGCCAGGGCGACCAGGGGCCGCTGGGCGGGCCGGAGCAGGCGAAGGATCGCGAGAGGGTCCACGGGCTGGAGGGGGCGGCGGGTTCCGCTCCTTCAGCCTTCCCGGCGGGGGACAGGGCTCTTTCGGCTCTCCAGGGGCGCTCCGCCTGCTCGCCGGGACCTCAGTGGTGGCCTGGCATCTCCGAGGTGCGCAGCATGGCGGCGAACCAGAGGGTGCCGATCAGCACCGCGGCGATCACCCCGGCCGAGATGCTGACCCGCAGCATCAGGATCGGCACCACCAGCGGAAACAGGATCGAGCCGGCCACGGGGGTGAGGGCGACCACCGCCTTCAGCAGGCCGCGGTTGGAGCCGGTGGCGGTGTTCTCCATCAGAACCACTCGGCCACCGCCTGGCTGGCGGGGTTGCTGTTGTCTTCCGGCGTGGAACGGCGGAACTCCATGGTGATGCTGCGCTTCTGCTCGCCATCGGCCGCCAGGGCCTCGATCGGGTAGAGCTGCTGGCCGTCGCGGAAGGGCACCTGCACCCGGAAGGTGCCGTCGGCCGAGAGGGGTACCTCCTCACCGCCGATGCTGAGGCGGGCCGCCGGATCGGTGGCGCCGTAGACGATCAGCTCGGCATCGGCCACCAGCCAGAAGGAGCGCTGACGCGAGCCCACCCCACCGATGCCGGAGGCGCTGCGGCCCGAGGCCCAGGGGCCGGCGCCGGAGGCGGAGAAGGCACTACCCCCCTCGAGGCCGGCGGTGGCGTCGATCTCGTGGAAGGCCTCCGAACCGCGGCCCAGGCGGCGCCACTGGCTGGTGGCGCTCTGGTAGAGCCGCTCGTGCAGGCCGGAATCCACCGCCTCGGCGGGGGTGGGCAGGCTGGTGGAGGCGGAGGGGAAGGCGTCGAGGGAGAAGGGGACGAACTGGTCGAGGATCTGCTCGGAGGGATGCAGGGAGGGCACCCGGGCGACGGAGGAGAAGGCCAGGGAGATCCAGCCGCCGCCACCGCCCTTGCGGTAGCCGAGCTCGACCCGGTAGTCGCGGTCGGAGAGGGGGACCGGGAGGTACCACTCGGTGGCATGGCTGTCGACCACCACCTCCTGGAGGGTGTGGGGATGGGAGGAGCCGCCGGCCAGGCCGGTGACGTCGGCGACGCGCAGGCAGAGCTGGGAGGCGCCGGCGTGGAGGGCGTCGGAACGGTCGTCTTCGGAGATGTCCCAGAAGACGTAGGCCCACTGGGGATCGCGGGGCAGGAAGACGACGCGGGTTTCGGCCGCCGGCCGCGGCGCCGGAGCCATCTCGGCCTCGATGCGCTCGAGGCTGCGGCCCTCGCCCTCCTCCACCTGGCGCGTGCTGATGGCCTCCACCAGCTCCTCCTTGGACTTGCGGCTGTACAGAGAAACGCCGAGGTCGCTGGCGATCTGCCGCAGCTGGCGCAGCGTCATCATCGCCAGGGAGGTCAGCGTCTTCTGGCTCACAACATCAGAATTCGTTTGGGATCAGTCTGGAGGAGGTTTCCGCCTTTGGGCGGCAGCGCTCGGCCGTGGTCAGCATCCACTGACGGCCATGGGCGTGCCCGATCCCCCTCTCCCCAGACGGGGACACGCAAAAGCCCCACCGCTGGAAAGCGGTGGGGCCAGGGGAACGGAGGGGCCGGCGGGGGACCGGCCGGCGAGGGCCGTGCTCAGCGGCCGATGCTGCGGTAGGGCACCTTGGAGAGGTAGTCCATGCCGGTGTTGCCGGCGGCGGCGCTGCCGACACCACGCAGGGCAGGCAGGGTGCGGACCCAGGGCAGGTAGTCCTGGGGGAAGCCGCCGCGGCGCTGCTGGGCGCGCTCGGGGAAGCTGCGTGACTTGCCGGTGTAGACGATCTGGGGGAAGCCCAGGATGCCCCGGTAGTAGGACTCGTAGCGGGGGGAGGTGATGTTGAAGGGGGTTTCGCCCACTTCGCGGGAGCCCACCACCCGGTTGCGGTGGTAAGGGACGGTGTCGTAACCGAAGGCGTCCAGGTACTCCTCGGAGTCGAGGATGGCGTCCACCGCGCCCTTGACCCCTTTGGTCATGATCACGGCGGACCAGGCGATCTCCTCGGCCTTGCCGTGGACCGGGCGGCCCAGCAGCTTCTCGACCAGGTGGCGGGCCACCCGGTAGTTGCTGTTGAGGTTGTAGAAGCTGCGGTTGAAGGTGTCCGACAGGCAGAGCGCGCGGATGAACTCCCGCACGTTGATCTGGCCGTCCCGCAGCTGGGACTCAAGGGTGCGGTCGCGGTCGACCTTGAAGGCATGGAAGAAGATCTGGCGGTAGGCCGCTTCGATCACGAAATTCTGATCTTCCCGGTCCATGGCCTTGTCCATGGACACGGCCTTGGGGTCCTCGTCGGAACCCACCCGGAACGGCGCGACGCGCGAGTTCTGGGAGGTGGGGGGGTACTTGAGGAGTGGAAGAGCCACGCGTGGTCCGGCATCCGTCGTTGGGGATCGTAGAAGTAGGGCCCCGGCGGCCCCGGGCCCGGGAGGGCAGGGCTCACAGTCCGTAACGTTGGCGACACAACACCGGCGCCGCTCCCGTCACCAGCCCAGGGCCGACAGGCAGGTGGTTTCGGGGCTCGCCGGGGCGCCCGTTGCCTCGGCTTCGTCGCCTGTGCCGGTGGCGGTGGCCGCCCCGTCGACGATCCGGGTCTCGACGCAGAAGGAGGCGGTGTTGGAGAGCCCCTCGACGGTGCTGGTGCGCAGGCGCACGTCGGGCCCGGCGAAGCTGAAGCGCTCCAGGCTGTTCATCGTCTCGTAGCTGGTGGTGAGCAGCAGGCCGTCCCGGTCATCCATGGCGAAGTGGCCCGCCACCGGCGCCGTTTCGGCGTAGCCGCGATCGCGCAGCAGCAGGCCGCACCGGCCCCGTTCGTCGGTGGGGATCAGGCCGAAGACGCTCTCGCCCTCGTGGGCCTCGCCGGCCTTGTCCCAGGCCATCGAGCCGCTCCAGCGCACCCGGCAGCCGCCCACCAGGCCGGCCGGATCCTGGCCGTGCAGGACGGCGATCGCCTCCAGGCGCGGATCGGCCGCCTCCAGCTCCACCACTTCAATGAAGGAACCGCCCGCCTCGGCGCGGCGGTGCAGCAGGTGGTGGCTGCTGCGCTGGGAGCGCCAGCGGCCGCAGCTGAGCCGGAAGAAGCTGATGGCGTCGGCGATGGATCCGCTCACGGGGGCCTCAGGCGATGGGGCGCGATCAGGCGATGATCGCAACTCCCCCACCCTCCCGCGGCCCCCTGTCCGCCGCCCCCGCCGCCGCCGCCCCCGTCGCCGCCGCCCTGGCGGCCGCCTTCTGCTGGGCCTTCTCCAGCCTGCTCTGGCGCCGGCTGCCCACCTCCCTCTCGGCCGCCCGGCTGAACCTGCTCAAGAACCTGCTGGCGGTGGCCCTGCTGCTGCCGCTAGCCCTCGTGCTGCCCTGGCAGATGGCGCCGCGCTCCCTGCTGCTGCTGGCCCTCAGCGGGGTGCTGGGAATCGCCCTGGGGGACACCCTGTTCTTCGCAGCCCTGCGGCGACTGGGCACCCGGCGCACCCTCACCATCGATGCCGGCGGTCCGGCGGTGACGAGCCTGGCGGGGGTGGCCCTGCTGGGGGAGGTGCCCCGGCCGGCCCAGTGGCTGGGGATCGCGCTGATCAGCCTGGCGGTGCTGCTGGTGGTGCACCAGCGCGCCCCCCGGCAGGACGGGCCCGAGGGGGAGCTGCCGGCGGAAGGTGATGGGGCGGGCACCGACGCGGCCGCTGACGGGCTCGGGGTGGCCCTGGCCCTCGGGGCCCTGGCCTGCGGCAGCGGCGGGGGGTTGCTGGCGCGGGCGGGGCTGCTCGCCG
>NZ_JAGQBM010000103.1:0-6444 GCF_024345635.1 Cyanobium sp. Lug-B | reverse complement strand
CTGCCACCCTGGCCACGGGGGCGGGGGCCGGGCCGATCACCACCCAGCCGGCCGCCTCCACGGCGGGACGGATCCGCTCGGCCAGGGCGGCGGCGGCCGTGGCCGTGCCGCTGGCGGATGGACCGGCCAGCCGCAGCAGGCAGGCCCGGCCGAAGGGCACCATGCCCCCCTGGCGGCGCAGCTCCAGTTCCTCGGCCAGGAAAGCCGCGTAGCGGCCGTCCACCAGGTGGCGGATCACCGGATGCTCGGGGCTGTAGGTCTGCACCAGCACCTCCCCGGGGCGTTCCCCCCGGCCGGCCCGGCCGGCGAGCTGCAGCAGCAGCTGCAGGCACTGCTCGGTGGCGCGCAGATCGGGCCGGTGCAGCAGGCCGTCGGCCGCCAGCACCGCCGCCAGGGTCACCCGGGGCAGGTCCATGCCCTTGGCCAGCATCTGGGTCCCCACCAGCACGTCCGCCTCGCCGGCCGCGAAGCGCTCCAGCAGGCGGCGGTGACCATCCCGGCCCCGGGTGGTGTCCCGGTCGAAGCGGATCAGCCGCAGGCCCTCCAGTTCCGCCGCCAGTTGCTCCATCACCCGCTGGGTGCCGGCGCCGAAGGGCTTGAAGGCGGTGGACCCGCAGTGGCCGCAGCGATCGCCCATCTCCTGGCGGTGGTCGCACCAGTGGCAGCGGAGCCACTCCCGACCCTCGCGGCCGCCGGCCCGGGGGCCGCGGTGGACGGTGAGGGGCACGTCGCAGTGGGGACACTGCACCACCTCGCCGCAGCTGCGGCAGCTCAGGAAGGAGCGGTAACCGCGCCGGGGCACCAGCACGACGGCCTGCTCGCCCCGCTCCTGCAGGGTCTCGAGCCGGGCCATCAGGGGGCGGCTGATCAGGCGGCGGTGCCCCTCCTCCAGCTCCAGGCGCATGTCCACCAGCCGCACCGGCGGCAGGGGGCGTTGGCCGATCCGCTCCGGCAGGGGCAGCAGGCGGGTGTCGGCGGGCTGACCCCCGGGGCGCGGCTGGCAGCGCCACCAGGTCTCGAGGGAGGGGGTGGCACTGCCGAGCACCAGACGGGCCCCCGTCTGGCGGGCCCGCAGCCGGGCCACCTCGCGGGCGTGATAGCAGGGCATGGGACTCTCCTGCTTGTAGGAGGCATCGTGTTCCTCGTCGAGCACGATCAGGCCCAGCTGGCCCAGGGGCAGAAAGACGGCGGAGCGGGTGCCCACCGCCAGGCAGGGCTCGCGCCGCCGAGCGGCCTCGAGGCAGCGCCGCCAGGTGAGGACCCGTTCCCCATCCCCCATGCCGCTGTGATACTCGATCACCGTCGGACCGAAGCGGCGCCGGCAGCGGTCCAGCAGCTGGGGGACCAGACCGATCTCCGGCGCCAGGATCAGCACGCTGCGCCCCGCCGCCAGCTCCTGGGCCGCAGCCTGCAGGTAGACCTCGGTCTTGCCGGAGCCGGTCACGCCCCAGAGCAGCAGGTTCTGGCCCGGCGGCGCCCCGGCGATGGCGGCCATGGCCGCGGCCTGGGCCGGACTGGGTGACCGGGCGCTCTCCAGGGGGGCCGATCCAGCACCCGCCCCGCCGCCGGGGAGGCCCGGGGCGCCGCCGACCCTCGACGGGACGCGGCCCGCCTCCCTCAGGAGCAGACCCCGTCGCTCCATCGTGGTGATCAGGGTGCGGCCGAAACCGGCCTCCTGCACCAGATCGCGCAGCAACCGCGCCCCCCCGTGGCTGGCCAGGTGGTCCAGCAGTTGCTGCTGGCGGGGGGTGATGGACGCCATGACCGCGGCCGGGTTGGGCCGCACGGTCCAGAGGGTCCGTCCCTGGCCGGGGGGACGGCGGGCCTGTCCCAGCCAGCCCGGCGGCAGCGCGCTCTTGAGGGTGCGGAACAGGCCGCTGTGGCACTGCCGGGCCACGCCCTCCAGCAGGGCCTGCCAGAGCGGATCGATCGCGGCACTCTCCAGCACCGCGTCCACCGGGAGGATCGCCCGTCCCTCCATGGCGGCGGGACAGACCGCCGCCGTTGCCACCACCAGGCCCGTGTGGGGCCGGCCCTGCAGACGGACCCGCACCAGATCTCCCGCCCCGATGGCCAGGCCCGAGGGGTTGGCGTAGGTGAAGGCCCGCCCCTCCCGGCCGGCCTCCAGCCACACCTCCAGCCAGCCCGGGGGGGCGGGTTCGGGTGGCGATGGTGAGGAGCTGGCTGGCAATCTTGCAAAGATCTCATGCCATTCCTAGGATGACGTCGTTGGGCCGCTCGAAAGGCTGCCGTCGGAACCGCGCAGAGTTCCGTCCACAGGGAAGACCCGCTGAGGATCCAGGGATTCACTCCCTCTTCATTCCTCCGGTCTGAGACCACCCGTGACAGCCCTGCACCGGCTCTGGCCGACTTCCACCATCCCAATCACGCTCCTGGAGCGATCCATCCACCATCCATCGGCATCGGCTCCGTGAGCGGAGTCCTTCCATCCCGCCACGTCCTGTTGCTCTCCTGGCCCTCCCGCCCGGCTCCGTACCGGCAGCATGGAGGATGGGAACCGGAGTCACGGACCCGGAGGGCAGGAACCGGCTGATGGAATCACGCCCCTGACCATCCCCGGGCCCCTCGCCCCGCCCGCCTTTCCCTCGCCCGCTTCATTCCCCCGCACCCCTTCCCTTTCGCGTCGTTTCCATGAGCCCAGTCGCCGCCAAGGCCAAAGCCGCCGTTCCCGAGATCCTGGCCACCGTCACCGCCAACGGCGACGTGCTGCCCATCGAACCGACGGCGGCGGCGGCCAGGAAGACCGCGGCCCGGGTCCGAACGGCCGCTCCCAAGGCTGGGACCGCCAAGCCTGCGGCCAAGGCCGGCTCCCGGACGACCGCCAAGCCAGCGGCCGCCAAGCCCGCCGCTGAGAAGCCCGCGGCGGTCGTCCTCGACGATGGCCTCGACGGCGATGACGATCTTCCGGAGACCGGCGGCGACCTCCGCAAGGATGCCAAGGGTGCCAAGGCTCTGGCCAGCATCAAGGTGGGCCCGAAGGGCGTCTACACCGAGGATTCGATCCGCGTCTACCTCCAGGAGATCGGCCGCATCCGTCTGCTGCGGCCCGATGAGGAGATCGAGCTGGCCCGCAAGATCGCCGATCTGCTCGAGCTGGAGGAGAAGGCCGCTGAGTTTGAGGCCGACAAGGGCCATTTCCCTGATACCAAGGAGTGGGCGGCGATCTTCGACATGCCGCTGATCAAGTTCCGCCGTCGGCTGATGCTGGGGCGTCGGGCCAAGGAGAAGATGGTCCAGTCGAACCTGCGGCTGGTCGTCTCGATCGCCAAGAAGTACATGAACCGGGGTCTGTCGTTCCAGGATCTGATCCAGGAAGGCAGCCTCGGCCTGATCCGCGCCGCCGAAAAGTTCGACCACGAGAAGGGATACAAGTTCTCCACCTACGCCACCTGGTGGATCCGCCAGGCGATCACCCGTGCGATCGCCGATCAGAGCCGCACCATCCGCCTTCCTGTTCACCTCTACGAGACGATCTCCCGGATCAAGAAGACCACCAAGACCCTCTCCCAGGAGTTCGGCCGCAAGCCCACCGAGGAGGAGATCGCTGAAAGCATGGAGATGACGATCGAGAAGCTCCGCTTCATCGCCAAATCCGCCCAGCTGCCCATCTCCCTCGAAACTCCCATCGGTAAGGAGGAGGATTCCAGGCTCGGCGATTTCATTGAAGCCGATATCGAGAATCCTGAGCAGGATGTCGCCAAGAACCTGCTGCGTGAGGACCTGGAGGGCGTGCTCGCCACCCTCAGCCCCCGTGAGCGGGATGTGCTCCGCCTGCGCTATGGCCTGGATGACGGCCGCATGAAGACTCTGGAAGAAATCGGCCAGATCTTCGATGTCACCCGTGAGCGCATCCGGCAGATCGAAGCCAAGGCCCTGCGCAAGCTGCGCCACCCCAACCGCAATGGCGTTCTGAAGGAGTACATCAAGTAGCCTGCCTCCCCTGCAGGAGAATCAAAAACAGCTTGGCGAGTGCATGGTCATTCTCTTCAGCAGCTCGCCGGGATTCCGATGACGGAACGCGAGCCGATGCTCCGCCTGACGGTCGTGCTGCCCACCTTCAACGAGTGCTCCAATGTGGAGCCCATCGTCGAGGAGTTGCTGCCCCTGAGAGACAGCTTCGACCTTGAACTGCTGTTCGTTGATGATGATTCCAGTGATGGCACAGCCGAAAAGGTGCGGATGCTGGCCCACCGCCATGGTTGCGTCCGGCTGATCCGCCGTGTCGGGCGCTTCGGCCTCTCCAGCGCCATCAAGGAGGGGATCCTGGACGCCACCGGCGATGTGGTGGTGGTCATGGACAGCGACGGCCAGCATGAACCCGCCTCGGTGGCCCATGCCGTCTCCGCCCTGATCGAGAGCGGCGGCGATCTCATGGTCGGCAGCCGCTTCCATCCCGCGGCCACGATCATGGGTCTGAGCGAGCGGCGCGAGCGGAACTCCACCTGGGCGAATGCGGTGGCCCGCTTCAGCCTGCCCCGCTACCGCCATCTGACCGACTACATGAGCGGTTTCTTCGCCCTGCGCCCCGAGCGCTGCCTTCCTTATGTGCGGCAGGTGGATGTCAACGGCTTCAAGTTTCTCTATGAACTGCTGGCCCTCAGCCACGGCCATCTGGCGGTGGCCGAGGTGCCCCTGAGTTTCCAGCCCCGCAGCGCCGGGGAATCGAAGCTCAACCTGGCGGTGATCTGGGATCTGGGGGTCTCGATCCTGCACACCCTGCTGCTGCGCATGGTGCCGCGGCGGGCCGTCAGCTTTGCCCTGGTGGGCGGCACCGGCATCGGCATCCACCTTCTGGTGTTCGCCCTCAGCCAGGACCTTCTGGGTCTCAGCTTTGAGCAGGCCCAGGTGGTGGCGGTGGTCAGCGCCGGCTGCTCCAATTACCTGATCAACAATGTGCTGACCTTCCGCTCCCAGCAGCTGAGCGGCATCGCCCTGGTGTTCGGCCTGATCCGCTTCCTGTTGGTCACCTCCCTGGGGATGGCGGCCAACGTGGGGGTGTCCTCGGCGTTCTACCGCCAGGTCACCCCCCAGCCGCTGCTGGCCTTGCTGGCCGGCATCGCCGTCGACTTCGTCTGGAAGTACGCGGCGTCCTCCCGCTTCGTCTGGAACACGCCTTAGGGCTGCCCAGCCCGGGGCCGCCGGTCAGGTCGGCGGGCCCTGGCCTTAACTTCCCCTTGATCTCGTCGTCGACCCAGCATGGTGTCTGCTGCCCGGGGGGCCCAGCCGGAGGGTGTCCGCGCCCGTAGCCACAGGCAACTGGTCTGGGTGCTGAGCGGCCTCTGGCTGCTGCTGATCTGCTGGCTGGCCTTCTTCCAGGGCCTCGGCAGCGTCGGCCTGATGGACAAGACCGAGGCCCTGTTCGTGGAGGTGGGCCACCAGATGCTGGAGCGGGGTGACTGGGTCACCCCCTGGTGGAACGGCGAACGCTTCTTCGATTACCCCGTCTGGGGCTACTGGATGGTGGGGCTGAGCTTCCGGCTGTTCGGGGTCAGCGAATGGGCCGCGCGGCTGCCGGTGGCTCTCGCCGCCAGTGCCGTGGTGGTGGCGGCCTTCGGCCTGATGCTGGCCTGGTCCCCGGCGGGTGAGGCGGGCCGGCCCAGGCTGCTCAGGGGTGTGGTGGCGGCCGGGGTGATCGCCACGACCCCGGGCTGGATCGGCTGGGGGCGCACCTCCACCACCGACATGTTCCTCTCCAGCGCCATCACCCTGGCGCTGTTCGGCTTCCTGCTGGCCCACCGCCACCGGGCCGACCCCTGGCGGGCCCCCCTCGGCCGGGTGGCCATGGCGCTGTTCGCGGGCATCGCCGTGCTGGCCAAGGGCCCGGTGGGTCTGCTGCTGCCGGGTCTGGTGGTGGTGGTCTTCCTGCTGTTCACCGGCCACTGGCGAGCCTGGCTGCGCTGGCGTCCCCTGCTGGCCATGGTGGCCCTGTTCCTCGGGGTGAGCGCCCCCTGGTACGCGGCGGCGGCCGCCGTCAACGGCGGCGACTTCCTCGGCGGCTTCCTGGGCTTCAGCAACCTGCAGCGTTTCACCACGGTGCTCTACGACCACCCCGGCCCCCCCTGGTTCTACCTGCCCTGGCTGGTGATCCTGGTGCTGCCCTGGTCGCTGTTCCTGCCCCTGGCGATCGCCGCCCAGGGCTTCTGGCGCCCCTCCCGCTGGCGAACGGCGGCGGCCGGCCCCTCCGGAGAAGGCACCGCCCCGGCGGAACTGGGGCTGTTCCTGCTGCTCTGGCTGGTGCTGGTGGTGGCCTTCTTCTCCGCCGCCGCCACCAAGCTGCCTGGCTACATCCTGCCGGCCCTGCCGGCGGCGAGCCTGCTGGTGGCGCTGCACTGGCGCCCCCTGCCGGAGGCGATCGTCCCGGCCCCAGCCGCCCCGGCCTCGGCCACCCCGGCCCTGGCCCCGGCCGCCCCGGGCCGGACCGGG
>NZ_JAGQBM010000102.1:0-5000 GCF_024345635.1 Cyanobium sp. Lug-B | reverse complement strand
GCCTGGGCCTCTTCACTGCGACCACCTTGCGGTGGCACCCCTTCTCCCGAAGTTACGGGGCCATTTTGCCGAGTTCCTTAGAGAGAGTTACCTCGCGCCCCTCGGTATTCTCTACCACCCCACCTGTGTCGGTTTCGGGTACAGGCCGTCATGCCTTAACGGGTATAGGGCTTTTCTTGGAAGCTTGACATCACCCACTTCGCTGCCGTAGCAGCTCGTACTCACGCCTTAGCTCAAAGTGTTTTCGCCACTTCTCAACGCCTCGAACGCTTGAACCAGTAACCAACGTCTGGCTGGGCTAGCCTTCTCCGTCCCCCTTCCCAAAACATGACAGGTACAGGAATGTTGACCTGTTGTCCATCGACTACGCCTTTCGGCCTCGCCTTAGGTCCTGACTAACCCTCCGCGGACGAGCCTGCCGGAGGAACCCTTAGGGTTTCGGGGCATGGGATTCTCACCCATGTTTTCGCTACTCAAGCCGACATTCTCACTTCCATGCAGTCCACGCCCGCTTACGCTAACGCTTCGCCCCACATGGAACGCTCCCCTACCATTTAACAAGTTAAATCCGCAGCTTCGGTACAACGCTTAGCCCCGTTCATTTTCGGCGCAGGATCGCTCGACCAGTGAGCTATTACGCACTCCTTTGAGGATGGCTGCTTCTAGGCAAACCTCCTGGTTGTCTGGGCAATCCCACCTCCTTTATCACTGAGCGTTGATTTGGGGACCTTAGCTGGCGGTCTGGGCTGTTTCCCTTTCGACCATGGAGCTTATCCCCCACAGTCTGACTGCCTAGTTTCACACAGGGTATTCAGAGTTCGTCTCGATTTGGTACCGCTCTCGCAGCCCGCACCGAAACGGTGGCTTTACCCCCCTGCTATAGCACTAGACGCTACGCCTCAACGTATTTCGGGGAGAACCAGCTAGCTCCGGGTTCGATTGGCATTTCACCCCTAACCACAGCTCATCCGCTGATTTTTCAACATCAGTCGGTTCGGACCTCCACTTGGTATCACCCAAGCTTCATCCTGGCCATGGTTAGATCACCCGGGTTCGGGTCTATAAACACTGACCAACGCCCTATTCAGACTCGCTTTCGCTATGGCTCCACCATTTCCGGTTTAACCTGCCAGTGCCTATAAGTCGCCGGCTCATTCTTCAACAGGCACACGGTCATCCTATGAGTAGGACTCCCATTGCTTGTAAGCTCACGGTTTCATGTTCTATTTCACTCCCCTCCCGGGGTTCTTTTCACCTTTCCCTCGCGGTACTGTTTCGCTATCGGTCACACAGGAGTACTTAGCCTTACGAGGTGGTCCTCGCGGATTCACACGGAATTTCACGTGCTCCGTGCTACTCGGGATACAGCTAGGCCAGTTTCGCTTTCGCGTACGGGGCTTTCACCCTCTATGGCGCGCCTTTCAAACGCTTCCACTAACGTCCCTGGTCCACGTTGCTGTCCCACAACCCCGATGGTCGAAACCATCGGTTTAGGCTCTTCCCCGTTCGCTCGCCGCTACTTAGGGAGTCGTTTTTACTTTCCTTTCCTCCAGCTACTAAGATGTTTCAGTTCGCTGGGTTGGCTCGCGCCACCCTATGGATTCAGGTGGCCGTTCTAGGGGTTGCCCCATTCGGAGATTCCCGGATCAAAGCGTGTTTCCAGCTCCCCGAGACTTTTCGCAGGTAACCACGTCCTTCATCGCCTCTGTGTGCCAAGGTATCCACCGTGAGCCCTTTGTAGCTTGACCAATTAACACTTCCAACGTTCAGGGTTGTTGAGACCCATTCTCCTGCTTTCACCTGCTTTCGCTTTTCATGAAACCATTCACCGCTGCGGTTGCCCGTCGCGGTCTCTCGTCCCATTCAAACGCAAGCGGTTTGAAACGCAGAATCTGACTCTTCCCTCCTCGGCGGAGCGAAAAGACGCTGGAAGCTCTCGGCTCTAAACTCAAGAATCTCCCAGTCAGCCGCAGTCTTCACCCGGGGTTACCAGGATCCGTCCACGTCCGTCTGGGCATCCATGAGATGCTTTCTTTTCCAGACTCACCTATGCAGTTGTCAAGGTTCTTTGCTGGCTACACCGATGCATCATTTCCCTTGAACATGATCACATGAGCAAGCAAAATGGTGATCAGCGAGTCCAGCTTCCTTTCAACCATCACAAAATGAAACCCATCCGATACGATGAATCCATTCTTTGGGAATGAAAGGAGGCTGGAGTCCTCAGCTGAACATGTCCGGTCACTTCACCCATCAGAATTCCTCCTGATGCAGCTTCATGTTGTGGTCTTAACCTAGCTGGATGGAGGTTAGCGGACTCGAACCGCTGACATCCTGCTTGCAAAGCAGGCGCTCTACCAACTGAGCTAAACCCCCAAACACGAATGGGCCATCCTGGACTTGAACCAGGGACCTCACCCTTATCAGGGGTGCGCTCTAACCACCTGAGCTAATGGCCCAGGAACAATCACTCTGACAGTGGTTCCTCCAATCACCCATGGCTTCCTCTCCTTGGCGGGATCCGAAACACTGGATGTCTGGCAAAACCCTTGGTGGGGTGACCTAGACAAAGTTTAGGAACTGAAAACGAGTCCATCACAACATCCTTGGCTTCCTCCATCCTGCTCTCTCGAGCTCTCTGGCTTCTACCTTGGCTTTGATGGCTCACCTTGAGGTACCGATCGACCTTCGAGATGACAGGACCGTGGCCTGAGACAGAGGTGCTTCCCAAACTTACGCTTGGTCGGCGCTCAGACATCACGATCAGTTGTGTCTCCCTGTTAGGAGGTGATCCAGCCGCACCTTCCGGTACGGCTACCTTGTTACGACTTCACCCCAGTCATCAGCCCCACCTTCGGCGTCCTCCTCCACAAGGGTTGGAGTAACGACTTCGGGCATGGCCAACTTCCATGGTGTGACGGGCGGTGTGTACAAGGCCCGGGAACGTATTCACCGCAGTATGCTGACCTGCGATTACTAGCGATTCCTCCTTCACGTAGGCGAGTTGCAGCCTACGATCTGAACTGAGCCACGGTTTATGGGATTAGCTAACTCTCGCGAGCTTGCAACCCTTTGTCCGTAGCATTGTAGTACGTGTGTAGCCCAGGATGTAAGGGGCATGATGACTTGACGTCATCCACACCTTCCTCCGGTTTATCACCGGCGGTCTCTCTAGAGTGCCCAACTGAATGCTGGCAACTAAAGACGTGGGTTGCGCTCGTTGCGGGACTTAACCCAACATCTCACGACACGAGCTGACGACAGCCATGCACCACCTGTCTCTGCGCTCCCGAAGGCACTCCCTCGTTTCCAAGGGATTCGCAGGATGTCAAACCCTGGTAAGGTTCTTCGCGTTGCATCGAATTAAACCACATACTCCACCGCTTGTGCGGGCCCCCGTCAATTCCTTTGAGTTTCACACTTGCGTGCGTACTCCCCAGGCGGAACACTTAACGCGTTAGCTACGACACCGAGGGGGTCGATTCCCCCGACACCTAGTGTTCATCGTTTACGGCCAGGACTACAGGGGTATCTAATCCCTTTCGCTCCCCTGGCTTTCGTCCATGAGCGTCAGTTATGGCCCAGCAGAGCGCCTTCGCCACTGGTGTTCTTCCCGATATCTACGCATTTCACCGCTACACCGGGAATTCCCTCTGCCCCTACCACACTCAAGCCTTGTAGTTTCCATCGCTGAAATGGAGTTAAGCTCCACGCTTTAACGACAGACTTACAAGGCCGCCTGCGGACGCTTTACGCCCAATAATTCCGGATAACGCTTGCCACTCCCGTATTACCGCGGCTGCTGGCACGGAATTAGCCGTGGCTTATTCCTCAAGTACCGTCATGTCTTCTTCCTTGAGAAAAGAGGTTTACAGCCCAGAGGCCTTCATCCCTCACGCGGCGTTGCTCCGTCAGGCTTTCGCCCATTGCGGAAAATTCCCCACTGCTGCCTCCCGTAGGAGTCTGGGCCGTGTCTCAGTCCCAGTGTGGCTGATCATCCTCTCAGACCAGCTACTGATCGTCGCCTTGGTGGGCCATTACCCCACCAACTAGCTAATCAGACGCGGGCTCATCCTCAGGCGAAATTCATTTCACCTCTCGGCATATGGGGTATTAGCGGCCGTTTCCGGCCGTTATCCCCCTCCTGAGGGCAGATTCCCACGCGTTACTCACCCGTCCGCCACTAGCCCGAAGGCTCGTTCGACTTGCATGTGTTAAGCACGCCGCCAGCGTTCATCCTGAGCCAGGATCAAACTCTCCGTTGTAGATCCAACCCTCTTGGGCAGCTTTCGCTTCCCTCAGCTGAATTTGCCTCGTGCTGTCCCTGCAGACTGGCGTCTACAGCAACATCAGGGCCACCATCGCTCTCGCGATGGGTTCAAAGAGTGCACCTCTCGCTTTCCGGCTTGCCCTCCTTGCGGAGGCCATCGCTCCCCTTGCGGGCAGCTCACCGGGCCACGACACGTGACTTTCCCGAATCTCAGATCCGGTTCGCAACCGGTCGCACCATCAAAGGGCCTTCCATCCCCACCAAGATCACTCCCAGGGAACGGCGCCACTCCGAACCTCGGCGCGTCGTGAGAACGCACCTCAGCTCCTTGATCGCTTTGACCCGTCGCTTGTTTCTTTTGACGGGACCTCACACCTCCACCGCTCTTCGTCCGCTGCTCCCCCTCTCAGAGGATCCCGCTCCACACATCCCTTCCAGGACGGCTTCCCTCCGCGGTAGCGAAGGACACAGGCGCTTCCGGTGCTATCACCTACGGTCTCCCGCAACTGATCCACTCCTTCCGCAGCAACCGACGCAGTGGAAGCGTCAGTTCCTAAACTTTTTTGGTTGTCCAGGTTCTGCCGCTCCACCCCTTCCGGGGCTCTCGCGGCGCGTCGCCTCCCGGCGACTCAGAAAACTTACAACACCGTCGGCTCGCGCCTCTCGATCCCGTAAGCCTGCTCCCCGCTCGAGCTCTCGCTCTCTGGGGCGCAGTCCAAAATCATATCAC
>NZ_JAGQBM010000101.1:0-6753 GCF_024345635.1 Cyanobium sp. Lug-B | reverse complement strand
CTGTGCTGCGGGCCGGTGCCCCTGCGCACGCTGGACACGCGCTGGGGTCGCAGCAGCTACACCGCCTGGACCCGTGCCGCCCACGGCGCCGGCGTCTCGGAGGCGGCCCTCGAGCAGGGCCGCGACACCAGCGATCCCAGCCCCGACGGCGAGGCCCCGGAGGGCGGCGACGCGGCCCTGTGGCCGGAGCAGGGTCCCCTGGCCGGCTTCGCCCGCGGAGCGGGGGCCGGCGACTGTCTGCACCGGATGCTGGAGCAGCTGGACTACCGGGTTCCGATCGACACGCCGGGCAGCCGGGAGCTTGTCGAACGGGAGCTGCGCCGGGCCGGGCTGGAGGGGGAAGCCCTCGAGCCGCTGCTGCGGGGCCTGGAGCAGGTGCGCCTCACCCCCTTCGGCGGCGGGCTGGGGTCCCTGCGGGTGGCCGATCTGGGGCCGGAGCGCCGGCTTAACGAGCTCAGCTTCGATCTCACCCTCGGCTTCGCCAGGGCGGCGGAGCTGGCGGCGGCCTTCGCCGACCACCCCGGCGGCGCCTTCGGTGCCGCCTACGCCGCCAGCGTGGGGGGCCTGCCGGTGGCCAGCCGGGGCTTCCTCACCGGCTCGATCGATCTGATCTTCACCGCCGCCGAGGCCAACGGGGAGCAGCGCTGGTGGGTGGCCGACTGGAAGAGCAACTGGCTGGGCCGGCGGGACGGTGAGGGCAGGCCCCTGGCCTGCGGCCCCCGTCACTACGGCCGGGAGGCGATGGCCGCCCTGATGGCCCAGAGCCACTACCCCCTGCAGGCCCACCTCTACCTGGTGGCCCTGCACCGCTACCTGGCCTGGCGGCTGCCCGGCTATGCCCCCGAGCGCCATCTGGGGGGATACACCTACATCTTCCTGCGCGGCACGCCCGGGGAAACGGGGGCGCAGGCGCGGGGCGGAGCCGTGCCGGGCATGTTCGTGGAGCGCCCGCCCCTGGGCCGGGTCCTGGCCCTCGATGCGGCCCTGGGCGGCCATGGCGTCGACGGCGCCGGGGAGGAGCCGTCATGAGGGAGCCCCATCCGACCGTCCAGCCCTGGGTGGGAGCCCTCGCCCTCAGCCTGGCGGAAGCCCTGCCGCGCCTGCACGGCACCCCCCCCGATCCCCTGGTCGGCGAGCTGATCGCCGCCCTCACCGCGGCCCTGGCCC
The DNA here is from genome assembly GCF_024345635.1 of Cyanobium sp. Lug-B. Classification (NCBI taxonomy): domain Bacteria; kingdom Bacillati; phylum Cyanobacteriota; class Cyanophyceae; order Synechococcales; family Prochlorococcaceae; genus Cyanobium; species Cyanobium sp. Lug-B. The sequence continues at coordinate 5,586 of NZ_JAGQBM010000101.1, read as the reverse complement.
GGGGGGAGCTGGAACTGGATCTGCGGGGCCCGAGACCGGCGGAGGTGAGCGAGGCCGCCTGGCCGGAGGGGCACCGCCGGGCCCTGGCCGCCAGTCCGCTCGGCGGCGATCCGGACGGGCCCCTGGCCCTGGAGAACGATCGACTGCAGTGGCGCCGCTGGCAGCGGCAGCGCCAGGCGGTGCTCGAGGCCCTGGTCAATCGGGCCGGCGCCATGGAGCCGGGCGGCGGCGGCGAGACTCCCGGTGTTGCGGAGCCCGGAGCTGAAGAGCCTTCTGCTGCGGGTCCCGGTGCCCCCCGGAGGCTCGACGCCCGGCAGCGGCAGGCGGTGGCAGCGGTGCTCCGCCACGGACTGGTGCTGCTGGAGGGGGGACCCGGCACCGGCAAGACCAGCACGGTGGCGGCGATGATCGCGGCCCACCGGGCCAGCCAGCCCGACGCCCGCGTCCATCTGGCCGCGCCCACAGGCAAGGCGGCGGGCCGGCTGCGGGCAGCCACCGGGGGCGCCCTTCCCTGCACCACCCTGCACCGGCTCCTGGAGAGTCGCGGCGACCGCTTCGGCCGCCACCGCAGCCGCCCCCTCGACCTCGACCTACTGGTGGTCGATGAGGTCTCGATGGTGGATGTGGGGCTGATGGGTGCCCTGCTGGAGGCCCTGCCCGGCAGCTGTCGGCTGGTGCTGGTGGGTGACCCGGCCCAGCTGCCGCCGATCGCCCCCGGGGCCGTGCTGCAGGACCTGCAGCGGCCCGAGCACCGCCGCCGGCTGGGGGACGCCGCCATCACCCTGACCACCACCTACCGCAACGCCGGGGCCATCGCCGCCGTGGCCGCCGCCCTGCGCCAGGGGCTGGGGGACGCCCCCGGCCCGCAGGACCCGGATCCGGTCGCCCCCATCCGCCCGTTGCTGCAGGCCCTGGGTGACACCGACAACCTCCGGTGGCTCCCCTGCTCCCCGCGGACCCTGCCGGCGGAGCTGCTGGAGCGGCTGCGCCGCCACCAGGCCGACCTGGGCCGGCTGGCGGGGCGATGCCGGCCGGGCTCCGCCCGCGGATGCCGGGCGCTGCTGGCCGAACGGGACCGCCTGCTGGTGATGGCGCCCCAGCGCCAGGGACGCTGGGGCCTGGAGGCGATCCACCGGACCCTGCTGGGGGCTCGGCGGGGCGACGACCTGCAGGATCTCCCCCCGGGAACCCCCGTCCTCTGCCGTCGCAACCTGCCGGAACTGGACCTGGCCAACGGCGATGTGGGCGTCCTCGTGGGGGGTCCCGGGCCCTCGGCCCGCCTGCTGTTCGGTGACGGGGAGGGGGAGCCGCTCTGGATCCATCCCGGCCAGCTGGCCGGCGCCGCCGAACCGGCCCTGGCCCTGACGGTCCACAAGGCCCAGGGCAGCGAAGCCGAGGAGGTGATCGTGCTGCTGCCCAGCGGCACCGCCCGCGACGGGCGGCTGCTCTACACCGCCCTGACCCGGGCCCGGCAGGCGGCCCTGCTGATCAGCGAGCAGGGGGAGGGGCCCACGGGCGGGGAGGGTCCGTAAGGCTTCTTCATTCATCGCCACAGCCGGCAATGTGTCTACGAAAAGTGAACCACCCTGGGGGAGCTCTGGGCCTCGCTCCATACTTCCTCCATCGGCGCGGTTCCCCCGGGCCGAACTCACCGGAGCCCCTGCTCCAATAGTCTCCACCGCTGGGATCTCTCCCTTTCCGGGAGCCCCTTGATTCCTTGAGTCCCCCCTTGAGGAATGCCCTCCTGCATCGTCACGAAGGCGTGAACCGGCCCAGCCGGAGCATTCCCTTCAGGTGCCCCGAGGTCCAAAGGGACAACCCCATGGATTCCCTGGCCCCAGGTGGTTCCGGTCAGTCTTTTTCCCACCTCCACACGCGCCCTCCCGCCGCCGTCGCGTCCCACCCGACACCCGTGCCACTCGCTGCGATTCCTGGAGAGCGCCGCGATGGCTGAGCGGGTCCAGCGGCCCTGGGGGTGGTTCGAGACCCTCGCCACAGGCCCCGGCTACCTCGTCAAACGTCTGCGGATCCGGGCGGATCAGCGCATCAGCCTGCAGCGCCACCACCAACGCAGCGAGCACTGGGTGGTGGTGACCGGCGAGGGGGTGATGGAAACCGAAGGCGGCGCCATCACCGCCGCCCCCGGCGCCACCCTGTTCGTCCCCTGTGGCGCCCTGCACCGGGCGGCGGCCGGAGCCACCGACCTGGAGATCATCGAGGTGCAGCTGGGCGCGGTGCTGCGGGAGGAGGACATCGAGCGATTCGACGACGATTACGGCAGGGTGGTAAAGTCTCATTTCAACCTTTGAGCAAGGGCAAGGCAGCCCGGGTGCATGGCACCCATCTCCAACGGTCCGCTGCCGGCCTGCGTTGAAAAGGATTCACCAGGCTCCCGCATCCCGTGACCCAGATCATTGACGGCAGCACCCTCACCGGTGCTGCCGATTCCCAGGCGGCCCTCGCGCAGCCCTGCGAGGCCGAGACGGCTTCGTCCCCCGTTTCTCTGGGGAACGCCACCGCGCTCGATGTCCCCGAAGCTCCGGACTCCGCCATCGCCCAGGTCGTCATCCCTTCCGATGACGCCGTCACCGAAGCACCCGCCACAGAAACGCCAGCCACTGAACCGACTGCCACCGAGACGGCAGCCCCCGAGACGGCAGCTCCCGTCAGCGCCTTCGCCGCCTTTGGCCTGCGCCAGGAGCTGCTCGACGGCCTGGCGGCCATCGGCTTCGAAGAGCCCTCACCCATCCAGAAGGCTGCCATCCCCGAGCTGATGCTGGGCCGCGACCTGGTGGGCCAGGCCCAGACCGGCACCGGCAAGACGGCCGCCTTCGGCCTGCCCCTGCTGGAGCGCCTCGATCCCGGCCAGCGCACCCCCCAGGTGCTCGTGCTCACCCCCACCCGCGAACTGGCGATGCAGGTGGCGGAGGCCTTCAACAGCTATGCCGCCTGCATGAAGGCCGTCAAGGTGCTGCCCGTCTACGGCGGCGCCGACTTCCGCGACCAGATCCAGCAGCTGCGCCGGGGCGTGCAGATCGTCGTGGGCACCCCCGGCCGGGTGATGGACCACATGCGCCAGGGCACCCTCGACCTCTCCGGGCTGCGCAGCCTGGTGCTGGACGAGGCCGACGAGATGCTGCGCATGGGCTTCATCGACGACGTCAAGTGGGTGCTTGAGCAGCTGCCCGCCGAGCGTCAGGTGGTGCTGTTCTCCGCCACGATGCCCCCGGAGATCCGGCGGATCTCCCAGAACCATCTGAAGAACCCGGCGGAGGTCACCATCCGCCAGAAGGCCGCCGACGGTCGCCGCATCCGCCAGCGCCACCTGGTGGTCAACGGTCCCCAGAAGCTCGAGGCGCTCGAACGGGTGCTGGAGGCCGAAGGCAGCGAAGGGGTGATCATCTTCGCCCGCACCAAGGCCATCACCCTCACCGTGGCCGAGTCGCTCGAGCAGCACGGCTACGACGTGGCGGTTCTCAACGGCGACGTCCCCCAGACCCAGCGGGAACGCACGATCGAGCGGCTCCGTGACGGCCGGGTCAACGTGCTGGTGGCCACGGACGTGGCCGCCCGGGGCCTCGACGTCGACCGCATCGGTCTGGTCATCAACTACGACATCCCCTTCGATGGGGAGGCCTACGTGCACCGCATCGGCCGCACCGGCCGTGCCGGGCGCAGCGGTGAGGCGATCCTGTTCCTCACCCCCCGGGAGCGGCGCTTCCTGGGAGGCCTGGAGCGGGCGGTGAACCAGCCCATCGAACCGATGGAGGTGCCGGGCAACGCCAGCATCAACCAGCACCGCCTCGACCGTCTGCGCCAGAAACTCACCACCGCCCTGCAGCAGCCCGCCTGCAATCCCGAGGAGCGGGCCCTGCTGGGCGAGATCCTGCAGCGGGTGGCCCAGGAGCAGGCCTGCACGCCCGAACAGCTGGCCCTGGCCGCCCTCGAGCTCGGACTGGGGGGCAAACCCCTGCTGCTGCAAGGCGAGGAGCGCTGGGGCCAGGGCCGTGCCGGCGCCCCCACCAGGGAGCGCGACCGTGACCGGGGCGAGCGCGACCGGGGTGGGGAACGCCGCCCCTTCAGCGACCGCCATCAGGAACGGGGCGAAGACGGTCCCGAGGACAACATGGAACGGTTCCGCATCGAAGTGGGCTGGCGGGATCGGGTCAAGCCGGGCAACATTGTCGGCGCCATCGCCAACGAGTCCGGCCTGGCCGGACGATCGATCGGGAAGATCCGCATCTTCGACGCCCACAGCACCGTCGACCTGCCCAAGGGCATGCCCGACGACGTCTTCGCCGACCTGCGTCGCCTGCGGGTGATGAACAAGGAACTTCAGATCTCCCGGCTGGGTTCCTGAAGTCCCTCCACGGCGCTCCTCCCCCCTGTTCCCCATGCCTTCCCAGCAGCGGCCACGCTTGCGTTCCTTCCGCCCCCGGCTCCTGCCGGGCCAGGCCGGTCTGATCCTCGGCCTGGTCGCTCTGGCGGCCTTCGGGTCGCTGGAGCGCCCGGCTGAGGCCGCCTCCGGCCCCATCCTCGAGGTCGTGCGCTCCATCTGCCTCTCCGCCTTCGAGACGGAGCTGGCCCAGTCCGGGAAGAAAGCCCCGGACGGGATGGCCAGCTACGCCTGCAACTGCGTGGCGGATCGCATCTCCAGCGGCAGCAGCATCGCCTCGGCCCGCAGCAGCTGCCGGGACGCCACCTCAAAGCGCTACCCGATCTGAAACCGGATCAGGCGTCCAGGCAGGGCCTCAGGCGCACAGGCGGGTGACCTCCTCGCAGGCCGTCACCTGGAGCTCGCTCACGGAGAGCTGCTCCACGGCGGCGATCAGGCCCATCTGCACCTCGTGACTTTCGCTCGCCACCAGGACCTGCAGCAGGTCGAACAGATCCTGGGAACCGAGCTCTCCGTTCTCACGCCAGGTGAGGCTCCAGGGCACAGGGGCGGCTTTCATGGGATCAACTGGATCAGGGTTTGCTGACAATGGAGCGTCGTTGGCGGGGGTGGGGAGATTTTTTCGTTTTCCTTCGCATCTGCTTCAAGCTTCGCCATGGAGCCCCGGGGCACGGTTGTAGGCTTCCGGGAATTCCACGCCGTTCTGGCTCCCTTCGGCACGCATCGACGGCTCAGGCCCAACAGAGCCGGATCCATCCCTGGATCCGATCTGTGCTCCATGCCGACCGCCTGCTTTCCCTGGGATTCCCGACACCGGAGGAATCCGTTCCAGCTTTTTCTTTGAATGACCATCTACGTCGGCAACCTCTCGTTCCAGGCCGAACGCGAGGACCTTCTCGATCTCTTCGGCCAGTACGGCGAGGTCCGTCAGTGCAGCCTGCCCCTCGACCGTGAGACCGGCCGCAAGCGCGGCTTCGCCTTCATCGAGCTCGCCGACGACGCGTCCGAGCAGAAGGCCATCGACGACCTCCAGGACGTCGAATGGATGGGTCGCATGATCCGTGTCAACAAGGCCACACCCCGTGAAGGTGGTGGCGGCGGCGGCGGTGGCCGCGCCGGCGGTGGTGGCTACGGCGGCGGCGGCGGTCGCCCCGGGGGCGGCGGTGGTCGCTCCGGTGGCGGTGGCTACG
>NZ_JAGQBM010000100.1:0-7340 GCF_024345635.1 Cyanobium sp. Lug-B | reverse complement strand
GGAGGCCGGCGGGGCCGGGGCGGTGGTGCGGGCGGGGGCGGCCGGGGCGGCCGGGGCACGGGAGAAACTGCGGGACAGGGCGTCGCCGAAGGAGGTGCCGCCGCAGGCGGAGAGCAGCAGGGACAGGGTCAGCAGGGGCCCCGCCAGCGAGAGGGGGGGGCGGGGATGGGCCATCAGCTGGCCGCGGGCTTGATCACCCGCACGGCGCTGGCCCGCAGGCGACCGGACTTGGTGGTGGCGGGGGGCTTCTTGGCGGCGGTGGTGGTGCTTGCGGCCTTGGCGGCTGCGCCCCTGGTGGAGGGGGCCTTGGCGGCTCCCGTCTTGGCGGTCCCAGCCTTGGTGGTTCCCGTCTTGGCGGCGGTCTTCCGGGCGGCGGGCTTGGCGGCGGCCTTGGTGCCGGCCCGGGAGCGGGACGCCCCCTTGCCGCTGGCGGCCTTGGCGGCCAGCAGCTCCACCGCCTGCTCCAGGGTGATGGTCTCGGCGGTGGTGCCCTCCGGCAGGGAGGCGTTCACCTTGCCCTGCTTGACGTAGAGCCCGTAGGGACCGTCGAACAGCTGGATGGCCTCCTCGGAGCCTTCGGGCACCCCCAGATCCTTCAGGGCCGTGCGGCCGCCGCGGCCCTTCTTGGGCATGGCCAGCAGCTCCAGGGCCCGGCTCAGCCCCACGGCCAGCACGTCGTCCTCGGCCTTGAGGGAGCGGTAGTCCTTCTCGCCCTTGCCCTTGTCGTGGACCACGTAGGGACCGAAGCGCCCCAGCCCGGCCTGCACCTTGCCGCCGTCGGGGTGCTCCCCCAGGTGGCGGGGCAGCCGCAGCAGCCCCAGGGCATCCTCGAGGCTGAGGTCCTCGGGCTTGACACCCTTGGGCAGGGAAGCCCGCTTGGGCTTGGGCACCTCCTCGCTCACCTGGCCGCGCTGCACGTAGGGGCCGTACTGGCCGAACAGCAGGTACACCTGCTCGCCGGTCTCGGGGTCCTCCCCGAGGGACTCGGGCCCCTCAGCCTTCTGGCGCAGCAGCAGCTCGGCCTTCTCGGCGTCGAGATCGGCCGGGGTGATCTCCTGGGGCAGGGTGGCCTTGAGCATCTCCTCGCTGCCGTCATCCGCCACCCGCTTGGTCTCCAGGTAGGCGCCGAAGCGGCCGATGCGCACCACGCAGGGCAGGCCCTCCAGCACCACCGTGCGGGAGATGCCGGGGTCGATGTCGCCCTCCCGCTGCTGCACCTGGGTCTCCAGGCCCTTCTCCCCCTTGTAGAAGTTCTCCAGGTAGGGCAGCCAGGACACCTTGCCGGTGGAGATCTCGTCGAGGGTATGCTCCATCTTCGAGGTGAAGGCCGTGTCCACCAGGTCGGGGAAGTGCTCCTCCAGCAGGGCCGTCACGGCGAAGGCCGTGAAGCTGGGGGTGAGGGAGTTGTTCTGCAGGGTGGCGTAACCCCGGTCGACGATGGTGCCGATGATGCTGGCGTAGGTGGAAGGCCGGCCGATGCCCTCCTTCTCCAGGGTCTTGACCAGGGCCGCTTCGCTGTAGCGGGCGGGGGGCTGGGTCTGGTGGCCGAGGGCCTCGACGCCGCGGCAGACGGGCGCGTCACCGACTGCGAGCGACGGCAGCAGCACCTCCTGGCCCTCCAGCGCGGCATCGGGGTCATCGCTTCCCTCCACATAGGCACGGAAGAAGCCGGCGAAGTCGATGCGCTTGCCGCTGGCCCGGAAGGTGGCGCCCGCCGCCTCAATGTCGACGGCCAGCAGGGTGAGGCGGGCATCGGCCATCTGGCTGGCCACGGTGCGCTTCCAGATCAGTTCGTAGAGCGCCAGGTCGCGGCCGTCGAGGCCGGTGTCCTTCGGCGTACGGAAGCTCTCGCCGGCGGGCCGGATCGCCTCGTGGGCCTCCTGGGCATTGCGGGCCTTGGTGCTGAACTGGCGCGGCGCCGGGCTGAGGAACTCCTTGCCATACATGGCACCGACGCAGTTGCGGGCCGCCGTCAGGGCCTGGTCGGAGAGGTGCACCGAGTCGGTGCGCATGTAAGTGATGAAGCCCCGCTCGTAGAGGGCCTGGGCCGTGCGCATGGTGTCGCGGGCCGAGAGCCGCAGCTTCCGGTTGGCCTCCTGCTGCAGGGTGCTGGTGGTGAAGGGGGGCACGGGCTTGCGCACCGTGGGCTTCTCCTCCACCGCCGCCACCCGCCAGGGGGAGGTCTCCACGGCGGCCTTGAGGGCGGCCGCCTCGGCCTCGCTGAGCAGCTTCACCTTGCTGCCGCTCTTCAGGCCGCCGGTTGTCTCGTCGAAATCGGAGCCGCCGGCGATGCGCTCGGCCCCCACGTGGGTGAGCTTGGCCTCGAAAGGCGAGGCCGTCTGCTCCAGACGGGCCTTGAGATCCCAGTAACTGCCGCTGCGGAAGGCGCGACGGGCCCGCTCGCGCTGCACCAGCAGCCGCACCGCCACCGACTGGACGCGGCCGGCGGAGAGGCCCCAGGCGACCTTCTTCCACAGCAGGGGCGAGAGGGTGTAACCCACCAGGCGATCGAGGATGCGCCGGGTCTCCTGGGCATGGACCAGCTCCATGTCCAGGTCACGGGTCTGGTCGAGGGCGCGGCCGATCGCCTCCTTGGTGATCTCGTGGAACACCATCCGCTTCACCGGCACCTTCGGCCCGAGCAGCTGGAGCAGGTGCCAGCTGATGCTCTCGCCTTCCCGGTCCTCGTCCGTGGCCAGCAGCAGCTGGTCGGCATCCTTGAGGGCGTCCTTGAGCTCCTTCACCACCTTTTTCTTGTCCTTCGGCACCACGTAGAGGGGTTCGAAGCCGTTGGCGGTGTTGACACCGAGGTTGGCCCACTTCTCGCCCTTGTGGGCGGCCGGAATCTCGCTGGCGTTGTTGGGGAGATCGCGCACGTGGCCCATCGACGCCTCCACCCGGAAGGTCTTGGGCAGGAACGCCCGGATGGTGCGTGCCTTGGTGGGGCTCTCGACGATGACCAGGGTGTGGGCCACGGGAAGGCGCGATACCGCTTCCTTCTTTATCGCATCGACGGGCCCGGCGGGTATCCGGGCACCAGACCGCCCCTCCAGATGGCGGCTACAGTCCGCCACATCGCGCGCCTACCCGAACCCTGTGGCCGACCTGTTTCTGGCAGCAGCGAGCTCCGTCACCCCTGCCGCCACCACCGCCGCTTCCGCCGCCGATGCGATCGCCTCGGGTCTGGGCACCGGCGCCCTGGCCCTGCAGCTGAACGCCGGGGCGATCGCTCCGGAGGCGGCCGTGCTGCTGACCCTGGTGGTCTGTCTGGTGGTCGACCTGGCCGGCGAGAAGGCCGCCAGCCGCTGGGTGCCGCCCATCTGCTACGGCGGTCTGGGCGCCTCCCTGGTGCTGCTGGCCCTGCAGTGGAACAGTCCGCTGGAGCCCTCCTTCCTCGGCTCCTTCCTGGCCGACAACCTGGCCATCGCCTTCCGGGCGGTGGTGGCCGCCTCCACCCTGATCTCCCTGCTGCTGAGCTGGCGCTACGTGGAGCGCAGCGGCACGCCCATGGGCGAATACGCCGCCATCCTGCTGGCCGCCACCCTCGGGGCCATGTTCCTGTGCGGCTCCACCGATCTGGTCAGCATCTTCATTTCCCTGGAAACCCTCTCGGTCGCCAGCTATCTGCTGGCGGGCTACATGAAGCGGGATGCCCGCAGCTCCGAGGCGGCCCTGAAGTATCTGCTGGTGGGATCGGCCGCCGCCGCGGTGTTCCTCTACGGCGCCTCGCTCCTCTACGGCCTCAGCGGCGGTGCCACCAGCCTGGCCACCATCGGCCTGGCCCTGCAGACCAGCGCCTCGCCGATCACGGCGCTGGCTCTGGTGTTCGTGCTGGCCACCGTGGCCTTCAAGATCGCCGCCGTGCCCTTCCACCAGTGGACCCCCGACGTTTATGAGGGGTCCCCCACCCCGGTGGTGGCCTTCCTGTCGGTGGGCTCGAAAGCGGCCGGTTTCGCCCTGGCGGTGCGGCTGCTGGTGGGCTGCTTCGAGAGCTTCGATGCCCAGTGGAAATTCCTGTTCACCGTGCTCGCGGTGTTGAGCATGGTGCTGGGCAACGTGGTCGCCCTGGCCCAGACCTCGATGAAGCGGATGCTGGCCTACAGCTCCATCGGCCAGGCCGGCTTCGTGATGATCGGCCTGGTGTGCGGCACCGAGGACGGCTTCTCGGCGATGGTGCTGTACATGGCCGCCTATCTGTTCATGAACCTGGGGGCCTTCGCCTGCATCATCCTCTTCTCCCTCCGCACCGGAAGCGACCGCATCGCCGACTACGCCGGCCTCTATCAGAAGGATCCCCTGATCACCCTGGGCCTGAGTCTCTGCCTGCTCTCCCTCGGCGGCATCCCGCCGATGCTGGGCTTCTTCGGCAAGATCTACCTGTTCTTCGCCGGCTGGGCCGACCACCAGTACCTGCTCGTCGTGGTGGGTCTGGTCACCTCGGTGGTCTCGATCTACTACTACATCTCGGTGATCAAGATGATGGTGGTGAAGGAACCCCAGGAGGCTTCCGATGTGGTCAAGGCCTATCCCGCCATCACCTGGAACCTGGCCGGCATGCAGCCCCTGCGGGCTGCGCTTGTGGGCTGTGTCGTGATCACCGCCGTCGGCGGGGTGCTCTCCAGCCCCCTGTTCGACTGGGCCAGCTCCACCGTGGCCGGCACCCCGATCCTGCAGCAGGCCATCGCCGCCAGCGCCATTGCCCCGCTGGGCTGAGTCGGGGGCAGATTTCCCTAGCCTGGCGGCCATGGAGTCCCTCCCCCCACCGGTGGCCGAACTGGTCCACGTCTCGAAGGTCTACGGCAGCGGCGACACCGAGGTGCGCGCCCTCGACGACCTCTCCCTGATCGTCCAGAAGGGCGACTACCTGGCGGTGATGGGGGCCAGCGGCTCCGGCAAGAGCACGGCGATGAACATCCTCGGCTGCCTCGACCGTCCCAGCTCCGGCAGCTACCGGCTCAACGGCACCGATGTCGACAGCCTCGACGACGACGAACTGGCCGACCTGCGCAACCAGCAGCTGGGCTTCGTCTTCCAGCAGTTCCACCTGCTGCCCCAGCTGAGCGCGATCGACAACGTGATGCTGCCGATGATCTACGCCCGTGTCCCCAAGGAGGAGCGGCGACGGCGGGCCCTGGCGGCCCTCGATCGGGTGGGCCTCTCCCACCGGCTGGAGAACAAGCCCAACCAGCTCTCCGGGGGCCAGCAGCAGCGGGTGGCCCTGGCCCGGGCGATCATCAACGACCCGGCCATGCTGCTGGCCGACGAGCCCACCGGTGCCCTCGACTCCCACACCACCGAGGAGGTGCTGAGCCTGTTCGGCGATCTCAATGCCCAGGGGATCACCATCCTGCTGGTGACCCACGAAACCGAGGTGGGCGCCAGGGCCGACCGAGTGGTGCACTTCCGCGACGGCCGCATCAGCGCCTGAGGCGCCCTCAGCCCGGCGTCGGGCGGGCGGTGGGGGGCACGCTCAGCCGCTCCCCGGGCAGGGGCAGCGGGGAGCGGGGACGCTCCAGAGTGGCGATCAGCTGACCCATCAGCAGGGCCACCGCGTCGGTGGGGCCGCTGCCGTCGGCACTGGCCAGACCGGCGAACAGGCCGCCGCCCGGATCGAGGTCGCCGGGGTCGGTGGCCACCCAGCCGCCGTCCTGGGGCAGGCGCAGCTCGAAATGCAGGTGGGGGCCGGTGCTCAGGCCCGTGCTGCCGACCCGGCCGATCACCTCGCCTTGGCGCACCATCTCGCCGTCCTTGACGTAGAGCTCGGAGAGGTGGCCGTAGAGGGTGCGACGCCGGGGCCGGTCGTGCTCGATCTCCACCGCCAGGCCGTAGCCGCCGGCCAGGCCGCTGCTGACGACGCGCCCGGAGAGGGCGGCCACCACCGGGGTGCCCTCGGGCGCCGCCAGATCACGGCCGGCGTGCATCAGCCAGCTGCCCAGGACCGGATGCAGGCGATAGCCGAAGCCGCTGGTGGTGACGGCCGAGCCGATCAGGGGGAACAGCAGCCGCTGGTTGCCGTTGCCGACGATCGGGGCGGGTCGGGGGGTGACGCGGAACACGTCGGTGAGGCGGAAGCTGCCGCCGGCACCGGTGAGCAGGGCGCTGACCGGCACGGTGATCGGCGGCAGGGGGGAGGCGTCGAAGCCGAAGCCGCCGAAACCGGCCCCGCGGCCCCCGGCCACCAGATCCCCCTCGCCCAGGCCGTCGCTGAGGCCATCCTTGCGGCCGCGGCCGATGATGATCACGCCGGTGCTGCACTCCTGGGCCGAGAGGGCGCCGGCCTTGCAGGCCCGGCTGCGGGTGGCGGCCTCCTGGGGTGACAGCAGCGAGCCGCGCACCCGCACCCGCTCCGCGGGGGTGACGACCCCCTCCCGCACCAGGGCATCGAGGGAGGCGTCGAAGCGGCGGGGCGGCTCCACCCTGCGGTCCGCCGTTCCGGGCCGCAGGGTGGCCGGGGGAGCTTCCCCGGTGACCGGGGGCGGGGGGGCCAGGGGCTGCACCGGGGTCTGGAACTCGGGGCGGGTCACCGGCGCCGCGATCCGCACCGAGGGACGCTGCACCGGCGTCGGCGCCGGGGCCGGGGCCGCCTGATCCGCCGGCTCGAGGGCGGGAACCGCCTGGGCGAGCACCAGCGGCATGGCCAGCCAGGAGGCGGCAGCGCCGGCGCCGAGCGCCGTCAGGACGGTGAGGGGCTGGGAAGCCATGTCAGGGAGGGACACCGGGGGGCGTGCAGGGGGACGACCCGGCGCCGGAATTGCCGGAGACCAGTGTACGGGGGGTCTTCATCCGGCGCCGAAGCCGCGGTGCAGCACCCGCTCGGCGCTGCCGGCCACCAGGCGCAGCCCGCCGTCGGTCGCCAGCCCGGCGGGCCACCAGTCGATGCCATCGAGGTGGATCGGACCATCGGGAAGATGCAGGCGCCGCTCCGCCTGCCGGCAGACCTCCTGGGGCCGCCCGGCCCAGGCCATGGCCCACTCCAGGGCCGCCAGCACCTCCCCGACCCAGTGCCGGGGATCGGCACAGCCGGCTCCCAGCAGCTCCGCCAGGGCCACACCACCCTGAGGCGCCCGGTTGCTGGCGTTCAGCCCCACCCCCATCCGGGCCCAGCGGCAGGTGCCCCCCCGCAGCCGCAGGCGCGGCAGCAGGCCCGCCAGCTTCCGGGGGCCACCCGCGCCGGGCAGCAGCAGGTCGTTGGGCCACTTGAGCCGCACCGGCAGGCCCCGGGCCTCCAGCCGCAGGCAGAGTCCCACCGCCACCGCCAGGCCGGGGGCCGCGGCCGTCGCCGCTTGCGCCGGCCAGGGCAGGGCCGCACTGAGCCAGACCCCCCCGGCCGGGGAACCCCA